>NZ_JANJGQ010000019.1:0-95705 GCF_030847595.1 Pseudoalteromonas sp. 20-92 | reverse complement strand
AGAAAAAAGCTATGCGCAGTACAGCCTACCTTGAAAAGGTACTGAACGCATAGACTTTTTTCATGCTCTTGCCCTGTGGCTTAGGCGTTTTCAAATTAACGAGCATTGGCAACCTTATAACTACTTTCACGAATATTGATATAATTGATAATCATAAATATGTTTATATCTATATTTATAAATACGTTTAACACTTTCCCCCGTTTAGAACATTGAGTATATAACTAATACAAAGGCTGTAGAGGATCTAAAACTTCAAAAGTACGAATAGAACTAACTAAAAGTACGACGATATTTATCAGAAGTACAATGCTATCCAATATCAAAAATACGACTCTAATTTAGGCTTTACCCCTTTCGTAAACGCTCAATTTCAAACAGTGCAAGTTGCCTTCTCCCGCTTTCAGTATCGCGAAAAATTAATACGTTATCGCTCTCAACCCTAAGTCGATAATCTAAAATTTTTTTAAGTTTTTGGATACGGTTCTTTAAGGCTGGTAGCGGTAGCTTAATACCAATTCTTTCACGGAGATTATCTAATTTGATAACCTGCATAGAAGGTCTACCACATCGCTTCCGACATACTTCATAAAGCCTACGCTCAAATGGTTTGGATAATTGAAAGTAATCTTCATGTAATGTTAAAACATCATTGTCATCAATCGACTCAATGATCCAATCGGGCAATGTTACTTGCCAGCAACTTAAACCACTATCTTCGATTAACTTAAAACCTTCGATGAGACCCATGCTTTCCAAAAACCTTCGACCATTAAACTTATAATCGGTAGTTATTAATGTTCCTGCGAGTCGGTATAGAGCCTTTTCAACAAGCTTGTACTCTTTACCTGATGTTCCTCTTCCTGTGGCTTTTAGGAGATCATAAGTATTGAAGCAAGCCGTGTTACTAAGCTCTAACTTAGCGTTTTTTGCAGCCATTATGTGGCTCAAGCAATAAATGAGTATTTCTTTATCTTTGATGGTTGCTCGACCTAAAACGCTTGGTACAATTTTTATAGATACGCCTTTATATGAAAAATCCAACGCACCTTTAGACTTTCCATCTAATGCAAAAACAGGCCACACCATTGAAAACATATCTGACTTTAAGCTCACATGTGTCATTGAGCAATTCATGTAGACCGTCACTTAGAAGCGAGGCTGTGATTCTAACCACTCATGAAAATCAGAAACTGGAAACAAAACCCGACGACCTATTTTTATATACGGCGGTAAAGGATATCTGTCACTATTTTGTTTATTAATTGCTATCTGATTAAACAGAGACTGTTTACTTATGCAAAGAAGATCTGCCGCCTCTTGAGTGCGATAAAAAATTACTTTTTTGTTATTCATTAATATTTCCTCAAATAAATCAAATGCAATAAATTAATACTTATTGCTAACACTTCTTACTTGAAGCAATCCTAATAAATTTAAGAATGAATGACTCTCAAAAAGGGGGGGGTCAATTTTTCGATGCTTTTTTTAAAATAGTAAAAGATGGTAATACAAAGTAAGTCTGATGATCTAAAGTTAGATATAAGTAAGGGACTTAGAAGGAAATTAACGCTTTATTGAATAATATAAGACTAAATTTTTGCTCAAAACAGAGTGCTTAAAGTTTGGCATGCCAAACTCAAGCTAAAAATTTAATGAAAACTGTAGGTGATTGGCAAGTTTAAATCATGATCCCAATTGGAAAGCATAACAATCCATTGAAAAAAATGCTGAACGTCTTTTTCAGAGTAACCACTATTCACAATCTTTAAAGACTCCGAGCGATTACAAAACATCTGATAACTTTCTTTTTGAATATCCCAAACCTCACCTTTATCATTTATATAATGATGAAGCATAAAATCTAAGGTAAGCAATGAACTAATTAACCGAGGTTCCGATATATTATTTAATTGGCTGCTTAATAGCGCTAATTGTTGATAGCTTTTCTCGCAACCATAAAGCTGCACTGATAATACTGCAAGCACAGACTGATATGGCTTATTTTCAGGTTTAATCATACTACTTGTCACTTATAGAGCTCTCCACGGGCATGTGCATCTCTGGCCTCCTGTTCAGCATAGTCGTCCCCACAATGATTTACACTTCCCATCCCATCACTGTACTCATCAATAAAGCGATCCTCCTCTGACTTATCCTCAACGTCTAAGATAACAGCCACGGCCACCGAACCAATAACCTTTAGTGTTTTCCAAATCATATACCACCTCTAAAGCTAAGTATTACTTAGTATCTAAAATACATTAAAGCTAAGAAACTCTTAGTTTTCAAGTTAAGAATAAATATAAATGAAAACTAATGATGACTCCCCTTTCCCAAAACGATTAAAAGAAGCAAGAAAAGCAAAAGCACTATCCCAAAAAAAACTAGGGATCTTAGCTGGTATGGATGAGTTCGCAGCATCGGCCAGAATGAACCAATATGAAAAAGGTGTTCATGCTCCTGACTTTAAAACAGTTAAAGCATTAGCTAATATTTTAGAAGTCCCTACTGCATTTTTGTATTGCATAGAAGATGAACTCGCTGAAGAAATTTTAAATTATAAATAAACTTAAATAAGGGCAGTTAGTAGCCCCTATTAAATAAACTTCTTACTTATCAGGTGTAATTGACTTTGTTACTGGGAAAACACAATGGTTTTTAGCCTGCTTATCATCATCTTTATTTAAATCATACCTTGGAGAGCAAGCTAAGTGCTTACCCTTTGTGTCAAATATAATACTTTCCGTATTTGTAATGAAAATTGAATTATTTTTACCCGAAAAAACAATTCGACCATGCAGCTGATTCCCATACGCATCAATATAAATAGAACAACCTGAAATCATATTATACTCTTTATCTCTTTCCTCCTTTTTCCTTATTACATCTAAGGGAGCACAAATACCGCTTTGAATCATATCCTTACCGTAAGAGTAACCAACTGAGTAAAAAACAGATAAAGCCCCCCAAACAATCCACAGCAAAAAAGATACAGAAACCATATATATAATTAATCCAAAGAAAGCAAAAAATGGATATGTGAACATTTTTTTTAAGAATACAGGTAGTTTCCTAAAATAATACAGTACTTTATTTGGCGTACTTCCATCTCGGTTAACTAATTTAAAATCAAAAATGAAGTATCCATAAAATGCCATCAATACACATAGCAGTGACACCCCGATCCAACCTATCTTAAAAAACTTTGCCACTTCGGCCATCCAATTTTCATAAGCAGATCTAATCGCAATCATAGTCATGTGTGTAGTTTCTTGATTACTTAATTCAACACTGGAATTACCTAATCCAATAGCCTCTATAACTCCCTTCAAGAAGCTATAACCCGCATAATGATTAATAGCTGCAATTGCGCCACCCAAAATAGCTAAAATCGACAGTTTGGTTGCAATTCTCTCTATTGTTTCACTTTTTCTTTTAGTCTCTTCAGTCATACAATATTCCTTGTAATAGAAACTAATAATTATCATGCTTAAAAGTGTGAATGAAGTAATAAATTACTATTATGGAAATTTATTTAAACCATTTCAAAATGAGGCATCATGAGCAATTCGCCTCCTTTTTACTGGGCTTTGCCCAGACCCCGCTATGTAGAAGCCTAAAATCGGCTTACACATAGCGGGGTCTGGGGATATAAGGCGTTATACGCATACTTTTATTTGCAGATTGAAATGGTTTGAAAAAGTGCTAATCTAGAAACTAGTTTAGCTCTTAACGAGCAAAGAAAAATACAGGCGCTGTTCAGCTGCCTTCAAAGCGTAGTAACGAGGTTTACAAGTTTCACTTCACTGTGGAAATCATATTGATGCTTTTACGTATCAAAAATAATTAATGGCGAGATCAGTCCGAGCCAAACGCTATGCGTTGAACAGGGGCGAATAGGCATTAGCCGCTGAGCTTTAATAGCCAGTCTATCTTACAAATCCCTTGGAGAGTTACTATGACCTTTAATGTTAAGGCTGAAGCATTGCGCCTAAAAAACGAAAAAAAGCTAATCAGTAAAAAACGATTTAAGCCATCAAAGCTCGATATTCATAAACACAAACTACTTGCGCTTCATAAAGAAGCAACAAGCATTGCTTGTTTGCAACGATGGCTTTTGCGCAAAGGAGTAAAAACACACTGGAGTACTGTAAAACGATGGATTGATAAAAATGCCTAAGTTCGCAAAGCCTGAAGCACAAGCAGAAAAGCTAGCTAAAAACTTATACCAACACAAAATTGTTAAATCGCTTGGCACTGCTCGTAATTATAAAACTGCACTTATAAAAATAGCTAGATGGTCAAAGAATATTGGCATTAATGGTGTGCAAGGGGTGAGCATTCAAGATGCTTATAAATACCTTGATTACCGCAGTGAGTTTGCAGGCCAAAAAACGCTGGATATGGAACGACAAGCAATTCAAGCTATGTTTAAACTCAACGGCAAACTTGGCCCTAAAGAAACACTGACTGTAATAAAATCCGAAAAAGATATAATTGAAAAGTCTCGCGCCTACACTCCTGCTCAAGCTCATGCAATTAGTGAACATCAAACTAGAAAATATAATTTATCTACACAAATAGCCTACGCAGCAGGATTAAGAGCCCATGAGCTATTAACTATAGCAAGAGTATCAGAGCGAAAGGCTGATAGCCGTCCTGTGCTAGACAGTAAATGGCTTGGTCGAGAAGGTAGTATTTATACAGTGAAAGGCAAAGGCGGCCTAATCCGTGATGTACTAATACCTAGCGCACTGGCTACACAGCTAGAACAAAGGCGCTTAATACAGCCTGTAACAGTTCGTGATAGGGAAATTAACTATCTACAACGCTATGATATTGGTGGTGGTCATAAATGGTCATGCTCATTCTCAAAAGCATCTAGTCGCACACTCTTTTTTTCTAATGGCGGTCATGGCCTCAGGCATAGCTACGCACAAGAGAGAATGGCTGAGTTAAAAAGTTTAGGTTTAAGTAGAGCAACAGCTCTCGAAACTGTATCGCAAGAGCTTGGTCATTTCAGGGCTGAAATTACTGAAGTTTATTTAAGGTAGATAGTAAGTGATTTTAAAAAAGGTTAGATATAATTAATCTTTAGAATTATGGTGGGGACCCAAACAGGGTCCCCATCGAGCATTTTACAACCGCAAGTTGAAGAAGCCGCTGCCATCTTATGCTACTATTTGTTCCCTATGAACTGACCGTAACGAGTGCTGCGCGGGTCCACATACTAAGTATGCCTCATATTTATAGACCAAGGGACGTATGCTTGGTCTGGTTTAATATTAAGCTAAATAAACTATATGATCAACTATTTTCGAGTTGTTAAATCGCTAAGCAAACAAAATCCTCCGGCAATATTAATTCCTCTAGAGCTAAGTATTCTTGCAGACGAAAGTAATGTAGTTCCTGTAGACAGCAAGTCATCAACAATTAATATGTTACCATCTATATTAACCCCAGAGTAACTGGGGTTAATCTTTACTGGCTCAAAATAATGACGAATCTTATTTTCAATTTTTTTTAGCGATACTTCTTCGTTAGCATCAAGCTTTTTATAAGTAGATAGTACTTTTTTTACAGCTTTTTTATGCTTGTCGTTAACTGAAGTGAGACTAAAAGTGCTAAGGACATCTCCTACAGTCTGCTTTGAAAAGTAATCGTCTATGTATACCGCTCGTATTTGTCGAGCAACACGATTCCCAAAGTGAGATACAATTTGATGAGAAGAAGGCACCCCTAAAACAAAATCCACATCAATATCTTGGCACATTTTGAAAAGTATTTCTTTAAAACTAGGTCTAAAACGAAAAAGCTCACTGTTCGTAATTGAATATGGTGACTTCCGCTTAAGAGCATAGATAAAAGGATTACCATCCCTTTGATAATCACCGTATTTAGTTCGTCTGTATACACACTTGACCAAAAGGTTTTCTTTTAAAGACTCAACAGGATTGCGTTCTATGCTTGTAACTAACCTCTGTTCGTGAGTTTCATTCAAGCTTACTTTGTGAGCCCTACAAATATCAATTCCCAATGATATATCCTAAGCATTTACATATACAATAGATATTACATTGTTAGCCCCGCTCACGAAAGATACTAACTTAATGTATGACTATTTTAATTAATAAAGATAAATGAATGCATTAAGACAATACTATCCCAACCTAAAAAGTTACAAACTCTTATTAATTTTGCTATTGTAAAAGTAGCACAGAGGTAGCACAGAGTAATTTAGGTTAGTAGATATTTACTTGGAAAGCTTGTAAAAGTGGTGGCCCCTCCCAGACTCGAACTGGGGACCTAACGATTATGAGTCGTGTGCTCTAACCAACTGAGCTAAGGGGCCAACTTTTATATAACTGCTAGGCAGTTAATTTTTGAAGCGTTCAGTCACAGAGCGACTAAAGCGGGTTGCAGTATAAAAACTTTTTGGGGGCTTGTCACTACTAAAAACCTTTATTTTAACAATCAGTAAGCTAACTGCTTAAATAGTAATCTTTTATGAGGGAGTAATGTGCAAAAATGAGGAATTTAGGAGAAGGGATTCATGCAAGCCAATTAAAAGTGCCTCTTTAAGCTGCATTTAAAATTGACTTACACAACTAATAATACAAATAACACAACGTTACTTTTTAGCAATAATATAAATGGCGTGTATTAACCCTGGGAAATAACCTAGCAGTGTTAATAAAATATTTAACCAAAAATGCATACCTAAGCCTACTTGCAAAAATACACCTAGTGGCGGTAATAAAACTGACAATATTATACGAATGATATCCATAACTTAACTCCTTTAAAATTAAAAAACAAAAAGCCCAGATTCACTGGGCTTTGAGTATAGTGCATTATTCAGCAACGATAGATAATTTATCTACCACGTCGCGCACATCTTCTGCATTTTTGGCAATTTTAACCGCTAGCTGTTTTTCAGCTTCAGATTCTACAGAACCGTTTAGAGTTACAATACCGTTATCGGTATCAACATCAATGTCTGTACCACCAACTTCCGAGTCAAATAGGAAGCGTGTTGTGATTACGGTGGTGATTTTAGCGTCTGTTAGGTCGTTATCACCATCATCCATCATGTCTTTGTCTGTGTTTTTGGTATCCATGTTTTTTACAACAGTCAGGCTGTTTTCAACATCGGATACGCCATCTAGGCTAAGTACAAGTTCTTCTGCTAACTCTTTTTCAATTTCGCTATCAACTTTACCTGTAAGTACTACCTTGCCATTTTTTACATCAGTGTTAATGTCAAAGTTGTTTAGATTAGTGTTCATAAGTAGCACTGTTTCTGCCTTACCATCAATCCAAGCATCTTTACTTTCGTTTTCCCAGCTGTTTGCTTGGGCACTCATAGCCGTAGTACCAAGAACTAAAGCCGCGATAATAGATTTGTTAAATGTTTTCATAATCTTTCTCCTTTTGATTAAAGACACTTTAACTAATGCGAACTTTAGGCCAACTAAATTTAACATTTAAATTCAATGGGTTGGAAATTTAAATCAACTAATCTCATGTTATAGCCGTGTAACTATTTACAGACTCATCGGTAAAACTTTCTCACATTGTGAAAATAGCTAGATAATTGCTGTTTTGGTTAATCTATCGTTAATATAACAAAACTAAAAACAGACTGAAAAATTAAGCCTCTGATAATTATTGAAATTATATTTGGTACGCCGTTTGCTTACTCACCACCAATAGTAAATATAATAAGGAATACCCATGTCTGTAAAAGTTGAAGACCGCCCAATAGAGCAAGTACGTGAACAAGTGATAGATCAATTAATTTATAATTACAGCCATGGCGTTATTTCAGTGGATGCATTTGAAAGACGCTTAGATGAGGCTATGGATGCAAGTAGTAATGAAGCTTTGTTAATCCTAGTTGAAGACTTAACACTTAATACCGATCAGCAATATAAAGCAGAAAAACAATCGCAATTTACTCCACATTATAGTGCACAGCAAAACAGCGATGATGATTTTACGCTACGCAGCATTTTGGGTTCTAACGAGCGCAGCGGCCAATGGGTTGTGCCAAAAAATATATACTTAACCAATTTTATGGGCTCTGTAGTGCTTGATTTTACTGATGCCATTTTTACCCATCAAAATGTAACGATTCACGTTAACTGTATTTTTGGTAGCGATGAAATTTATGTACCAGAGCATGTAAATGTAGTCTCTAAAATGTTTTGTATTTTAAGCAGCCTTGAAAACAAGTCGGTATCGCTTAACAAGCGCCAAGGACCCACTATTCATATTGAAGGTAAAGCAGTAATGGGGTCGGTTGAAGTTAAAATAAAACGCACCATAAAAGAGAAGTTTATGAGCTTTGCAAACGAGCTAAAAACACAACTTGGCGTTAATAATAACCGCTCATTATAATTTATCTAGCAGCGCGTTAGAGTCGATTAACCTTTAAGGTCAGATATTGCCTTAATTAGGTGCGTTTAATTGCTGCCCGAGATTTGTAACCTAAATAACCTGAACTCTGGATAATAAATCTATCTCAAGCAACTATTTTCAGTGCTAACTGCAGTCCTAGGTAGAGCCTTTCGTTAGCCTGTGTTTGGCATTTATACGTTGTTATTACCTATTTATAGGGAATAAGCACACCACATAGGTGTGTTCTACTAAAAACCAAACACACGGCTTAAAATTCAACTTCGAAAGATAAATAAGCCTAAGTTACTGCCTGACGTTTTATTATAAATCGTTATTTCGCTCGCTTGGTATATCACTTAAATATTCTACAAACTCTACTTCAAATCCAGCCGGATCGATAAAATAAACATTTTTTCTAAATGGGTTGTCACCGCCTTGTTTATCTATTTTAAAACCAACTTGTTGCAAACGCTTTACTACTGCATCTAAATTTTGGGTAACGTAAGCAAAGTGCGCTAAACCTAATTGATGGCCTGCTAAATCTCGGTTTTCACCTTCACCATGATCGCTCATTGCAATGTATTGTGTGTCATCACCAAAATGCACCCAGCGCCTTGGTTTACCATGCCAAGTGCCCCTACCTTCACTTCGGATTGACCAATGAGGGAATACCGCTTGATAAAATTTAATCATATCCTCAATATTATTAACCACTAAATTGACATGTTCTAAATACATAATGTGTCCTTCTTGATTGAGTATGCAAACACAATAAAACCTCAAGTTAACTTTAGGTAAAGTGGTTTTTTAGATTTATTTAAATTTTATACAGCCGCAAATATATATGCAGAACAATAAAGTATAAAAAACACACAAAAGTATTTAGGGTTTATTGTTTACTTTATGGCAGAAATCGCTAAAATACGCCGGCTGAAATATATAAACGTTCTTTTACAACCCAAAGGTAACTCCATGCATCCAATGTTAAACATTGCGGTTCGCGCTGCGCGTAACGCAGGCAAAATTTTACTTCGCGCAAGTGAAGATTTATCAAAAGTTGAAGTGCAACAAAAAGGCGCTAACGACTTAGTAACTAACATTGATAAAGAAGCTGAAGCCGTAATTCGTGACACTATTTTACAATCTTACCCAACTCACTCGATTGTTGGTGAAGAGTTAGGTGAGCATAAAGGCAAGGATGATGATTACCAATGGATTGTAGATCCTATCGATGGAACAACTAATTTCATCAAAGGCATCCCTCATTACGCGGTTTCTATCGCACTTAAAGTTAAAGGTCGTTTGGACCAAGCTGTTATTTATGATCCAATTCGTGGTGAGCTTTTCACTGCTTCTCGTGGTCAAGGCACTCAGCTTAACAGCAAACGTCTTCGTGTAAGCAAAACTACCGTTCTTGCGGGCACTGTACTTGCTACTGGTTTCCCTTTCAAAAATAAAAACCACATGGATGCATACACTGAAGCGTTTAAAGCATTGTTTGTACACACTGCTGATATTCGTCGCGCAGGTTGTTCTGCACTAGATATGGCATACGTTGCAGCGGGTCGTGTTGATGGATTTTTTGAAATTGGTTTAAAACCGTGGAATTCTGCAGCGGGCGAACTAATGGTTAAAGAAGCCGGCGGTATGGTTGTAGATTTTGCTGGTGGTAATAACTATAGCCACAGCGGTAATATCATCTGTGGTTCACCAAAATTGACTCAAGCGATTATTCGTGAAATTCGCCCAGTATTAACTGAGTCGTTACTTCGCTAATTTAATGCTACTAATACTAATCTGCATAAGTATTTGAACAATTTAACGAATTAAATTTCCCTACCTAAGTAGATTGGTACAACAGTATACTAAAAAGGAGCACAGGCTCCTTTT
Source organism: Pseudoalteromonas sp. 20-92 (assembly GCF_030847595.1). Lineage (NCBI taxonomy): Bacteria > Pseudomonadati > Pseudomonadota > Gammaproteobacteria > Alteromonadales > Pseudoalteromonadaceae > Pseudoalteromonas > Pseudoalteromonas sp. 20-92. Next base: position 85,409 of record NZ_JANJGQ010000019.1, on the reverse strand, counting down.
TTTGTGTCTAAAAATAAGGGTTATCAAGCTTAAGCTCTATTGTTTTACCTTTTGTGTAAGGTAATGAATTAAGCTCTGTCGCGAAGTACTCATAAAATAGCGCATCAAATTCACCATTTTTTTGCATGATTTTAAGCCCTTTTTCAATCGCTTGAGCCAGTTCGGGTTTATTTTTTGAGACAAAATAATAAAGCCCAGTTGGATAGCTAATGTATAAATCTGGCACTATTACTAAATTCTTATCTTTTAAATCCATAAGCTCTGAATTAACTTCGATGAATGAGCGCGGAAAATAATCAATCCGCCCCTGACTTGTTAATGCAAACATCGAGTTTAAATTAGAAAGTGGCCTAACACTTAGTCCATTGTTAACTAATATCCGCATGTCAGGCCAATCATGACCTTGCACTGCAATAAGCATTGATAATTGCTCAACAGAGGTAATGCCTTTAAATTTATCTACATTTTTTGTATTCGTAAGCAGTGCTCTTTTACCAATATACCCTTTAAATAAAGGGATTTTAATTGCAATCGCCAACGACTCTCGCTCAGGGCTACTCATGCTCCAATATAAATCAAGGGCGTTCCCATCAAGTGCCATAAGATTTCGTTGTTGATGAGGGTGAACTGGCACTAAATTTATTTCAGCTGAGTAATCGGCTCTTATAAGTGCTTTTGAGAGTAATTCATTGAGGTAGTCGTCACGCGTAAAATGCGAGTGTTGATCTTGAGGGACATTAATAATATTGACTTCGCTTGCTATAGCACTACACACAAACAAGCTTACAACGCTAACCAGATACTTAAATGGCAACATAATAATCACCTACTTTGTTAAACTACCTTTTTACTATTTGCTAAACGCACCACCGCTGGTGTAGGCCTTCTTCGCTTACAGATAAAAAGATAGCTATGACGGTATCGTTTTGCCTCTTTTTTAGCATCAGTCGCTAATGCAGCTACTTGATGACTATTTTTACACTGTTGTAAATCAGGTTCAACCAAACCAATCGATAAGGTCAGTAAAGGGACAAATTGCTTTTCACCTTCGCGATTTGTAGCCCAGTATCCTTTGCTTTTAATATGCTCAGGAGTAAAAAATAGCTGTGACTGCAATTCAAACCGTTCAATAATTGTATTGCAAATTGTAACTGCATCACTTTGGTCAAACACAACCATAAAGTCATCACCGCCAATATGTCCTACAAAGTTAGCACTGTTTGTGCAAGCTTGCACTGTTACATCGGCTAATAATTTAATTACACTATCACCGCTGGCATAACCATATAAGTCATTAAATTGTTTAAAGTGATTTAGGTCTATATAAGCTAATGAAAATTTTAACTTATTACGCAGCCTTTGCTCTATAGCTTCATTTATAGCAACATTACCTGGTAGCATAGTAAGCGGATTAGCGTGCTGTGCGTGGCGAATTTTTTCTTCGGTAATATGTTTTAAAATATCTCTCAGGGGCGCTAATCCCAAGTATTTATTATTGCGTGTAATAACTATATGCCTGCGTATATCAAAATCCTGATCTGTTATTTGCTTACTTACGACATCAAGCATTTGATTCTCGTCAACGACTAATGGTTGCTTGTCCATTAATTCTGTAACTGGGCGTTTATCATAAAGTGCGTGCCCGTAGGGGGCCGCAAATACTTCCGTTAGCTGATCTTTATGAAGTAAACCAATTGGCTGGTCATCTTGATTTAATACTGGGATACTAATAATTGATTTGTCTTGCTCAAATAGCTTGTGAGCATCCTTACAGCGTGTTTCGCTATCAATTGCTGACTGAGTTAAAGCAAGATACCCTATTGCCATTGATTGCTCACAGAGCGCCTTTGCTTTAAATGTTAGTGCTTGTATTTGCTCAGAACTAAAGTCATAACTTGGTCGTAAACTGGGCCTTTCGAGTAAAAATCCCTGTACGTTACTAATACCTAAGCTCTCAACTAACGCCAGCTCCTCCGGACGCTCAATACCTTCTGCAATAACGGCTGTATTAGTTGCTTTAGCAAGTATAGTGATTGATTTTAAAAACTCTTTTTTAACGTCACTCTCATCACAAAAATCAATAAAATAGCGATCTATTTTTACAAAATCTGGACATAACTCAGACCACTGCTTTAACCCTGAGTAGCCAGCGCCTAAATCATCAATAGCAATGGTAAAACCAAGCTCTCGATAATGAGCAATTGTTTTTAAAAGTAAAAACCCATCATCAACTTTCTCTTGCTCAGTAACCTCAATCACAACTCTGTTCGCAGCTAATCCAAATTGCTCAATTAAATGCAACGTTTCGCCTTTGGGGTGACACGGATCGAGTAAAATTTTAGGGCTTACATTTAAAAAGAGCTTGCCTTGGAGGTTTAATTTTACAAAGTTTTCGATTGCTTTAGAGCGACATAATAATTCAAGTTCTGAAATTAATGCATGCTGATGAGCCACTTCAAATAACTTATTCGGCATTTCAAGTGGACTATTTTTAGGACCGCGACTGAGCGCTTCGTAACCAATAATACTTTGATTAGATATATTAAAAATAGGCTGAAATAATGTCGTTATTTCAGCATTATTTAAAATATACTCTAAAACTTTGTGTTGTACGGTCACGTCGGACTCTAATTATAATTTGATAAGAATAATAAAGTAGCAAGCCTGTATTACAATTTTATTGCACTGAAATAAACGCCACGCAATAAAAAACCGCTCAACAGAGCGGTTTTTTTAACAGTTACACAACCATTACGGCATAGCGTCTTGGTCTGCACCTTCTTTTTCAATTACTTCTGGTATTAAATCTTCTTTGCTTACGCCCATTGCAAGTGCAACAGAGCTGGCAACATAAATAGAAGAATAAGTACCAATAAACACACCAAATAACAATGCAGTTGCAAAGCCATGAATAGTTTGTCCGCCCCATGCAAACAAGGCAATCAATACTAAAATAGTGGTGATTGATGTTACAAGTGTACGGTTAAGTGTTTGGGTAAGTGAAATATCAATAATTTCAACTGTGTCGTCAATGCGTACTTTACGGAAGTTCTCACGAATACGGTCCGACACAACAATGGTATCGTTAAGTGAATAACCAATTACCGCAAGAATTGCCGCCAAGATAGTTAAATCAAACTCTAAACCTAATATAGAAAACAAACCTACAGTAATAATAACATCGTGTAATAGTGCACCTACCGCACCCACAGCGAAGCGCCATTCAAAGCGAAATGCAACATAGATTAAGATACAAATAAGTGCAGTTAACATGGCTAGGCCACCCTGCTCTTTTAAGTCTTCACCTACACTTGGGCCAACAAATTCAATGCGGCGCATTACTACGCTGCCGTCTGCTTTTTTAAGTGCGTCGATTACTTGGTTACCAATTACTTCAGCTTTTACATCGCTACCGCGTGGCGCTAAGCGAACTAAAATCTCTTGGCTTGAACCAAACAATTGTACCGAAGCATCAGCAAAGCCATTTTCAGCTAGCGCATCACGTACTTTTTTAAGGTCAGCAGGCTGTGAAAAACCAACTTCTACAGCAGTACCACCTGTAAAATCTAAACCAAAGTTTAAGCCTTTAACAAAAATTGATGCAAACGACGCTAAAATTAGTAACGTCGAAAAACCCATAGCCACTTTTCGAAGAGACATGAAACGAAGGGTTCTACTACCCAAACTTAAAATTTGCATGTCTGCCCCTTAAATCGAAAGTTTATCAATGCGTTTACCACCAACAAATAAGTTGATTACCGCACGGGTACCAACGATGGCTGTAAACATTGAAGTTAAAATACCTATCGCAAGTGTCACTGCAAAGCCCGCAATCGGACCTGTTCCCACTGCAAACAGTATAATGGCAGCAATTAATGTCGTGATGTTGGCATCAAATATAGTGCTAAATGCGCTATCGTAACCAAAATGAATCGCTTGTTGAGGGCTACGGCCATCGGCCAGCTCTTCACGAATACGTTCAAAAATAAGTACGTTAGCATCAACCGCCATGCCTACGGTTAATACAATACCGGCAATACCAGGTAGCGTAAGTGTAGCGCCCGGAATTAAAGACATAACACCTACAATTAGTACTAAATTAGCCGCAAGCGCAAGGTTTGCAACCATACCAAAACCTTTGTAGTACACAAGCATAAACACAAGTACAAACGCAAAGCCAAGTGCAACCGCAGTCATACCCGCTTCAATATTTTCTTGTCCTAAGCTTGGACCTACTGTGCGCTCTTCAACAATTTGAATTGGCGCTACAAGTGCACCAGCACGAAGTAGTAAACTTAAGTTATGCGCTTCAGCAGGGTTATCAATACCCGTAATACGGAACGAGCGATCAAGACGAGCTTGAATCGTTGCCACGTTAATAACTTCTTCAACTTTAATAGGTGGAAGTGCTTTACCGTTAGCATCTTTTTTACCTGATGGCTTGTATTCAATAAATACCGTTGCCATGCGCTTGCCAATAGCACGCTTGGTAAAGGCATTCATTTTTGCCCCACCTTTGCTATCTAACGTAATACTTACTTGCGGACGTTGGTATTCATCAGCGCCAGATTGCGCGCCCGTAATATGGCTGCCCTCTAAAATAATACGCTTTTTAAGTACAACAGGGTAACCGTCGCGGCTCATGATCATTTCAGTACCCGCTGGGATACGACCTTGGGCAGCAGCGCTAATATCGGCGTTTTCGTCTACTTCACGAAACTCAAGTGTTGCTGTCGCGCCTAAAATTTCTTTAGCGCGTGCTGTATCTTGAATACCGGGTAGTTGAACAATAATACGCTCAGCGCCTTGGCGTTGTACGTTAGGCTCTGCAACACCAATTTGGTTGATACGGTTACGAATAATCGTTTCATTTTGCTTGATAGCGTAGTCACGAATTTCTTTGAGTTTTTGCTCACTCATTGTTGCAAAAAATGCTTTATCGTTGCTGCTATCGTCAATGTAAACGTTTAGCGGGTAGCGAGTTTCTAAGAAACTTTCTGCAGCATTTTTGTCTTCTTCGGTACGCATTTCTACACGCATACGTTCAGAGCCAGCTACACGGCGAACACTACGGTAACGTAGTTTTTCTTCGCGCAGATCACTGCGAAAATCTTGTTCCATTTGCTCAAGTTGGTTATCAACCGCTGTTGCCATATCGATTTCCATGGTGAAATGAACGCCACCACTTAAATCAAGGCCTAACTTCATTGGGTTGCCACCAACCGCTTTTAACCAAGCTGGTTGAGCAGGTGCCATATTAATGGCAGAAATGTAATCATCACTAAGCGAATCACGCAGTAAATCTTGCGCTTTTAACTGCTCTTCAACATTTTTTAAACGAACTAAAATTTGTCCATCTTCAAGTATTGTCGATTTAGCGGTTACATTATTTTTTTTGAGGATTTCGTTTACTTTGTCTACAACACTGAGATCGACATCAGCACCTTTAGCACCTGAAACTTGTATAGCCGGATCGCGACCATACAAGTTTGGAGAAGCATATAAAAGGCCAATGGCTACCACAGCTAAAACAAGTAAATACTTCCAAACCGGAAACTTGTTTAACACGGGGTCGTCCTTATTATTTTTATAGCGACTTCATTGTGCCTTTTGGCAATACTGCAGATACAGATGATTTTTGTACTGTTACTTCTGCTTGCTCATTTAAAGAGATAACGATGAAATCTTTATCTTCAGAAATTTTAACTATTTTACCTACTAAGCCACCTTGAGTTAGCACTTCGTCACCTTTAGCCATCGCATTCATTAAGCTTTTGTGTTCTTTAACACGATTAGCTTGTGGGCGATAAATCAAAAAGTAAAAAACTAAACCAAAAATAGCTAACATAATTAGCATTTGCATAGTGCCGCCGCCTGCCGCTGCTGCGCCTGTACTTGCTTGTGCGTTTGAAATAAATAAACTCATGATACTTCCTCTTTAATTTTTAAAGTTTAATTTTTTATATCTGCTAGCTCTGGCACATCTTGGCCTCGGCGAGCATAAAAATCTTTTACGAATTTTTCTAATTTACCTTCGCTAATTGCATTGCGTAAACCTTCCATAACACGTTGATAGTAACGTAAATTATGAATTGTGTTTAGTCGCGCACCTAAAATTTCGTTACATTTATCAAGGTGATGCAAATAAGCTCGTGAATAATTCCCACACGTATGGCAATCACACTCTGGGTCAAGTGGCCCTGTATCTGTTTTATGCACTGCGTTACGTATTTTAACCACACCTGTGGTAATAAATAAATGACCATTACGTGCATTACGCGTTGGCATAACACAGTCAAACATATCAATGCCTCGGCGAACTGACTCAACTAAGTCCTCTGGTTTGCCTACACCCATAAGGTAACGAGGTTTGTCTTCTGGCATTTTAAACGCACAATGATCAAGAATGTTCATCATTTCGTTTTTAGGCTCGCCTACTGATAGGCCACCTAATGCATAACCGTCAAAACCAATGTCTTCAAGACCGGCTTGTGATTGTGCACGTAATTCTGGGTACATACCACCTTGAATAATACCAAACAAAGCAGATGGGTTGTCGCCATGACCTTCTTTAGAACGCTTAGCCCAACGAAGAGATAGCTCCATAGAATCTTTAGCTTCTTTTTCAGTCGCTGGATACGGCGTACATTCGTCAAATATCATTACAATATCTGAGCCTAAATCGCGTTGTACTTCCATCGATTTTTCAGGTGACATCATAATTTCATCACCATTTACAGGTGATTGAAATAATACGCCCTCTTCAGTGATTTTACGCATTGCGCCTAGGCTAAATACCTGAAAACCGCCTGAGTCAGTTAAAATAGGGAAATCCCAGTTCATAAAGTCATGTAAATCACCATGCTGCTTAATGATCTCAGTACCTGGGCGAAGCATTAAGTGGAAGGTATTACCTAAACAAATTTGTGCACCAGTCGCTTTTACTTCATCTGGCGTCATACCTTTTACAGTACCGTAAGTACCAACAGGCATAAATGCAGGTGTTTCTATTACACCACGGTCAAAAATCAAGCGGCCACGGCGCGCTTTTCCGTCAGTACGGTCTAATTCAAATTTCATATCATCCTCAATGTCAGAAAAACAGTCCAACAAGCTATAATTTAACCGCTCGATTCTACCCTTTTTGACCAGCCAATACTATTAGCTGCGGTAAATTCAATACTGATAACTTCATTCAAATAAAAAACCCCAGCAACTTAACTGGGGTTTGTAATCATTTTTACTGATAATTTAATACTTAACCTGAACCCTGGATAATAAGTCTGTCTCAAGCAACTATTTTCAGCGCTAACTGTGTTGAATTTACTTGCAATAGGGCCGGTTACTTAACTATTTACGTGTTAAAAACATCGCGTCGCCATAACTAAAAAAACGATACTGCTGTTCAATTGCCGTGTTATACGCACCCATAATGTTGTCTTGCCCGCTAAAGGCACTCACTAACATTATAAGCGTTGATTCCGGTAGGTGAAAATTAGTAACCATGGCATCCACTACATTAAACTGATAACCCGGATAAATAAATATATCTGTATCACCAAAGTAAGTGTCTAGCTTGCCACCATGTACTTTTGCTGCAGATTCTAATGAACGCACTGAGGTTGTACCAACGGCAATAACGCGCCCACCTTTCGCTTTAGTTTTTGCAACAGCCGCTACCACATCTTCTGGCACTTCAATGTATTCGGAATGCATTATATGATCGTCAACACTGTCAACACGCACTGGCTGAAAAGTACCTGCACCAACATGCAAGGTAACAAAAGCCATTTGCACGCCCTTATCCTTTAATGCAGCCATTAACTGTTTATCAAAATGTAAACCAGCAGTAGGCGCTGCCACTGCCCCTGGTTTTTCACCATAAACTGTTTGATAGCGCTCACGATCTGCCTCGTTATCAGGACGGTCGATATAAGGCGGTAATGGCATGTGTCCAATGTCGTTTAATATATCAAGTACGTTTTGACTGTGATCAAATTCAAGCTCAAATAACGTGTCATGCCGTGCAACCATTATTGCCTTGGCCTTACCTTCTAAAATAACTTCATTACCAGGCTTTAATGATTTGCTAGCACGGACATGTGCAAGCACACGATGTTCATCAAGTACGCGTTCAACTAATACTTCAACTTTACCACCTGATGCTTTTTGACCAAACATGCGTGCAGGGATTACTCTGGTATTATTAAAAACCAGTAAGTCGTTTTCATTTACCAGTTCAAGTATGTCACTAAAGACTTTGTGTTCTACACTACCACTAGGCCCATCTAGGCTAAGTAAACGACTACTCGTACGATCCGGCTTAGGAAAGCGAGCTATTAATTCATCAGGTAAGTCAAAGCTAAAATCAGCTACGCGCATAGTTAGTAATCCACATCATTTAAAATCGCGCCAAGTGTATATCTATCGCCTATCAAGCTCAAGAAATCCCCTTATATTCTGCAAAATTGAAGTACGCAAGCCTACGAATGACCATTAATTTTCTTGTTCTTCAATCAAAAAATCACTATTCTTATTCGGTTAAATAAATATGGGTTGAGAAATACGTGGTAGAGCAACTTAAATTGCTAATATTAAACGCAAGTCGTGCTGAACGCCTTACTATTCGTGCCACTTTAGAGAGCCTGAATGTTTTTGCTTTTATTGAAGTACAAGACAGCCAACAAGCTTTAAAACTATTAAAGCAACAGCCTGTTGATATTATTATCACGGGCCTCAATGTTGGTAAAATAGATGGTTGGCGCTTTTCACGGATGATCCGTTCGGGTTTATTAAAAACACCAAAGAATACGCCGATACTACTCATCCCTCCCATTTATTGTGAACGCATCGCAGAAACAACTGCGCGTAGTTATGGTATTGATGCCGTACTGCCTTTTGAGCAACAAGACATGCTGCCACAGGTTTTGGCTAATGTGCTGTCGACACATTTAGAAAAAAGTAGCCGCTTAAACCTCTTATTACTTGAGCCACTGCAAGATAAAGCCAATGATATTAGCGCACAACTAAAGCTAAACTTTGCAATTACACATACAACAACAAGCAAAGAAGCGCTAAACGCTTACTACCAGCAAAAATTTGCCATCGTACTGTTAGATGCCACAGCCGCAAGAGCTGAAACGTCGAGTGTTTTAGTAGAAGAGATTTTGCAACATAACCCAAAACAGGCAATTGTAACAATTATAGATAATGATGATGCAAATTATGCAGAGCAGCTCTTATTATCAGGTGTTACCGATTTTATTCGTGCCCCCTACGACCCTTCTTTTTTAAATAAAGTATGTGACCACGCAGCACGTCGAGAAGACTTTATGGTCAGTTATGCTGAATTTGCCAACAAAGTTGAGCAATTGAGTGTAAGTGAAGTGAAATATAAAGAGTTATTCTCAGCCCACCAACGCATTCTATTACACTTAAATACCGTGGTACTTGAACTTGATCAACTAGGTAAAATACGCTTTATAAATCCAGCTTGGGAAACACTAAGTGGTCATGGCGTAAAACCAACACTGCAAAAACCTTTAACCGCATTTTGTATTAATGAATGCCAAGAAAAATTACAAAATACGATTTGTGATATTTTAGGGGGGGGTGAAAATCAGCAACAAGTAGAAATTAAGTTACAGCACAAAAATGGCACTCAAATTTGGGTAGAATGCAGGTTTCAACTGATCAAAAATAGTCGTAATACAGCAACAATTACCGCCACAATCGACAATATTCATGAGCGAAAGCAAGCTGAATTACAGTTACGCCATTTAGCGCATCACGATCCACTTACAGGCTTACATAACCGCTATTATTTTGATCAACAACTTAATCGTATCTGCCAACCAAAGCACACTTTCGATGATATAGAACATGCTATTATTTATATCGATCTTGATCACTTTAAAATAATAAATGACAGTAAGGGCCACCATCAGGGCGATATTGTCTTAAAAGAAGTGGCTCAACTGTTTAAAGACAATATCGGTGATGAACACCTTGTTTGCCGTATTGGCGGTGACGAATTTGCTGTTATTTTAACAAACATGAACTTATTAGAAGCGCATTTAGTGGCCGAAGGTGTTTGTATCGCAATTGAACAGCATACTTTTAAATCAGAGGATCAAGTTTACACAATAAGCTGCTCTATTGGCTTAGCTCAAATAACATCTAAAAATTGCGATCCCAATGAATGCTTAAAACAAGCCGACATCGCCTTATATATAGCTAAAAATTTAGGTCGAAATTTAGTCCACTGTTATTCAAAAGAAGACTCGCAAAATAAGACATTGCAAACAGGTTTGGAATGGGGTCACGAAATCCGCCAAGCATTACAACAAGATAATATAGAGCTTCATTATCAGCCTATTTGGGACTTCAAACAAAGTAAAGTTGCTTACTTTGAAGTGCTGCTACGATTAAAGCTCAATGATAAACTTGTGTACCCCAATCAATTTATTCCATCGCTTGAAATGTTAAACGATACATTTTTGATGGATCAATGTGTTATTCGTAACACGCTTGCTTGTGTTGAAAAACACCCAGAATTAAATCAAGTCGCAATTAATCTATCAGCACAATCATTTTTAGATGAACGATTACTACCGCTTATAGAGTCAAGCTTAGAAAAATATCAAGTATCACCTACTCGTATTATTTTTGAAATTACTGAATCTGCAAGTATTAATAATCTAAAAGCAACACGTAAGATGATTGAGAAACTCAATAGCTTAGGTTGTCACTTTTCTATAGATGACTTTGGTACCGGCTTTAGTACTTTTAATTATTTAAAGCAGCTTCCCGCACAGCATGTAAAAATTGACGGCTCATTTGTACGTGACATGCTTAACGACCCCATTGATTTAGCGTTAGTAAAAGCAATTAATGATATAAGCCGGTCACTCGATAAGCGTTCTGTGGCTGAGTATGTTGAAAATAAAGATATATTTTTTGCACTAAAAGAGATTGGTGTGGATTACGGACAAGGCTACTTTATTGCACGTCCTATGGCGGTTGAAAAAGTAAAGACAGAGCTTGAAAATATTTTAAAAAATAAAGTTTTTTACCAACAATAACCTAGCTCATATTAAGCATTAATAAACAATTTTAAGCATTTCATTACTATCATTATTATCTTTTTTACCTATACTTTCCTCATCACAATACGAATGTCACGTTATTTAAAGGATTACGCTTAACAAACATGACATTACCTATTGCAAATACAGAACCCTAAATCACGGGCTGTTTTAAAATAAGGTTTGAGGAGATAAATATGACGCAATTGATTATCTTATTACTACTTATTCACTTTGTAATAGCGTATCAATGCTATCGATACGCGAGCATAAAGGGCTACCCAATTCGAGTATTTACAGTATTAGGTTGCATGCCTTATTTTAATTTAGTGGTGTGGATCTATTTATTATTTTTACCGGAGCTAGAACCTTTTGAACACCATAACCATGATCAAAAGCAGCCTCTTTAGGCTGCTTTAACATTTAAATCACTTTGTTTTATTAAACTCCAAACTACATTGGCGTTGTAAAAACACCTCAAGCTGCTGACTAAATAATTTAAAGTCGCGAATTCGTCCTGTTGTTTTACGCCACAATATACCGATATCACGGTATGCATCGCTTTGCGATGGTGTCGCTGTCATATTTTTATTATCTAAAATCCCTGCATTAATTGCCATTTGCGGTAAAAAAGTCACGCCAAGTTGATGTTCAACCATGCTAAGCAAAGTATGCAAGCTTGCTGCTTCAAATGGATTAATACAACTAGCACGATTTAAGTGACACGCACTAAGCGCATGCCCTGTCATACAATGCTCACGCTCCAGTAAGAATACACTCGCATCTGGTAGCAAATTAAAGTCCTCTACCCCCTTTGCAGGCATATATTCTTTATGATGCACTAAGCTAAAATGATCTTTTGCCAAAATTTGAGTATGAAACTTATCCGTTTCGTATGGTAAGGCTAATAGCGCTAAATCAATATGACCATGCTCGAGCTTGTCGAGTAGTTTATCGCTCGTGTCTTCTATCAATACCAGCTCTAAGTCGCAAAAAGTTTGTTTGCAAAAGTGATAGAGCGGCGCAGCAATAAAGCTCGCTATAGTCGGTATTACACCCACGGTTAACTTACCGCTGAGGGGAGTTAAAAAGCTTTTAGTCAGCTCTTTTAAGCTAATTGTATCATTAATTATTTTACGAGAACGCTCTACAACTTCTTCGCCGATGCTGGTAAACATAAGGCTACGATTTTCTCGCTCGATGAGCTGACAACCAAGTGTTTCTTCAAGGTTTTGAATCGCACTACTTAAAGTGGATTGACCTATAAAGCACGCGCTCGCGGCACGCCCAAAGTGTTGATGTTGATGAACAGCTAATAAATACTGTAGCTGTTTGATGCTTGGAAGATTGGTCATTTTTTCTTTCCACAAATAAAAAGACCCCAACACCTAGGGCGTTGAGATCTTTTCAAGCTAAAAGTCTTTAAGTACTTTTTTGTTAAACCCCAAAAGCGGTTCTTAGTACGTAGAAAATAACAATAGCAAGGGCAGCACCAACTGGCAACGTAATTACCCAAGAAACTACAATGTTTCTGATTACGCCCATATTAAGTGCTCCAATTCCACGTGCCATACCTACACCTAATACCGCGCCAACTAAGGTCTGAGTAGTAGAGATTGGCATACCAGTACCTGATGCAATAACAACCGTTGAAGCAGCAGCTAGTTCAGCAGCAAAACCACGGCTAGGCGTTAAATGTGTAATGCCTTCACCAATTGTTTTAATTACTTTTTTACCTAAAATAGCAAGACCGGCCACAATACCAAAACCACCAAGCGGTAGAATCCACCATGCAATAGCGGCTTTCTTAGCAATTTCACCATTGTTTTCAACAATGTTTACAACAGCAGCTAGTGGACCAATAGCATTAGCAACGTCATTAGAACCATGGGCGAATGCCATACAACATGCAGTTAATACCATTAATACAGCAAATGCAGTTCAACATTGTTGAACTGCATTTGCTTATCCGCTTGAGGATCAATCTTCAAACGAGAAATAGCAATTTTACCAATAATACCCACAATAACCGCAATAGCGATAGAAAGTGCATAGCCTTCAACAGCACCTAAATCTATGCCAACATGCTTTAAGCCTTTTTTAATTGTAACTAAAGCCATAATAAAGCCCGCTAGACCCATATAAAGCGGTACATAACGTTTAGCATTTTTAAGTGGAGCGTCTGTATCAAAAATAAGCTTTTGCGCACTCATAAATATTAAGTATGCAATAAAGCCTGATATAGCCGGTGTTATAATCCAACTACCAACAATACCACCTACTTTATCCCATTGGATTGCCTCAGTACCAACAGCAACTAACGCAAAACCAATGATTGCGCCAATGATTGAGTGAGTAGTTGATACCGGCCAACCTAGGAACGAAGCCATTAATAGCCATGTTCCGGCTGCAAATAAAGAAGCAATCATGCCCAGAACCATAAGCTCAGGAATATCTGCAAATGGTGCTGCATCAATAATTCCTTTACGGATTGTTGATGTAACCTCACCACCTGCTAAGTAAGCACCTGCAAATTCAAAAATCATCGCAATAAAAATTGCTTGTTTGATTGTAAGCGCTTTAGAACCTACTGAAGTACCCATAGCATTAGCAACGTCATTCGCGCCAATACCATAAGCCATAAAAAAGCCGACTGCTGCGGCAATTAAAATTAATACCGTGCCGTAAGATGCAATGATATCCATTGTGTAACCTTAATCTTTCGTAATTGAACTGATTTTAAATTAACGAGCTAACATCAGCTCAAGACGTGATCCTACGCGCTCTGCAATATCTGCAAGCTCGCCAACCCACTCAATGATTTTGTATAAAAACATTACATCAATTGGATTTAGCTCACCTTCTACAACTCGCAGTTGGCGACGTACTTTTATTTGCATTTCATCCGTGTCTTGTTCTATCGCATCCAATTCTACTAGCATTTTTTCTACTAAGGTCACTTCGCGACCTTTAAAACCAGTTTCTAGCAATTCTTCTAACTCATTAATTGCTTTAGATGCTTGTTTAGTTGCATCTACACAACGAGTTAAATAAGCAAGAAAATCAACTTGCATAACTTTAGGAATGGTCATTTCACGACCAATCACACGTCCAGCAATGTCTTTCGCTTTATTAGCAATTTTGTCTTGTTGGGTTACTAATTCGAGCAGATCTGTACGCTCTACCGGCATGAATAATCCACGCGGTAGCTGTAAACGTATATCTCTTTTCATATCATCGGCTTCACGCTCTAAATTACGAATAGTGATACGAAGCTCTTCTGCTTGTACCCACTCTTCTTTAAATACGTGATTAAAAAAAGGTATCAAAGCTTTACTTGCTTGATGAACCTTCTTGATGTGTTCTTCCATAGGTTTGATAGGAGATTTTGCAAATACTCCTAAAAACGCGTTTGTAGGCATAACTGACCCTTTAATCAAATTGATATGCTTTGCAGCATGAATTTTACAGCATTCACAACGATTGTGAATGCTTTTTATTGCTTCACTTGTGCTAACAATGCACAAAGCGACACAAGGCCGCTTTAATACAAAAGAATGAAATAATTAAATTTATAGAGATTTTTCTATATCTTCTTGAGATGTATGACGAATATCTTTGCCATTTACGAAATATATAATGTATTCCGCAATATTTTGGCAACGATCTCCGATACGCTCAAGCGAACGCACAGACCACACTAAGTCCATAATTTTCGGGATTGAGCGAGGATCTTCCATCATATAGGTCATTATTTGACGTGTAATGGCTTCATACTCTCTATCTACCTTTGCATCTTCTTTGTGAACCTGAAATGCACGTTGTACATCCATACGCGCAAACGCATCAAGCACATCATGAAGCATTTTTAATACTTGGCGACCCATATTTTCAATATTAACTAATAAATCTTGCTGATCTTTAGTAAATGAATCCAATGCCACTTTTGCAATGCGCTTTGCTTCATCGCCAATACGCTCTAAATCAGCAATCGTTTTTGCAATTGCAATTACTAACCGTAAATCACTGGCTGCTGGCTGACGACGAGCAATAATGCGAGTGTACTCTTCGTCAATGTTCACTTCCATAGCATTTACTTTGTAATCGTTCTGACGCACCTTTTGAGCAAGCTCTGCATCGTTACGACTAACGGCGTCAAGTGCGCTGCTTAGTTGTTGTTCAACGAGGCCGCCCATGCTTAATACATGGTTGCGTACATTTTCTAGCTCTTGATTAAACCGGCCAGAAATATGCTTATTAATATTATGTTCCATAATTGCCTTCTCTCTTAATCTTATACAACACGTTATAACGGGCTAATTAACCGTAACGACCGGTAATGTAGTCTTCGGTCTTTTTCTTAGTTGGTGTTGTAAATAAGGTATTTGTATCTGAATACTCAATCAATTCACCCATATACATAAAGGCTGTTTGATCAGACACTCGCGCTGCTTGTTGCATGTTATGTGTAACAATAACAACGGTAAATTTGTTTTTTAAATCGTTAATAAGCTCTTCAATTACCAACGTTGAAATTGGATCAAGCGCTGATGTAGGCTCATCTAATAGTAACACTTCTGGCTCAATCGCAATTGAACGAGCAATAACTAAACGTTGCTGCTGACCACCCGACAAACCAAACGCACTATCGTGTAATCTGTCTTTTACTTCATCCCACAATGCTGCACCACGAAGCGACTGCTCTACTACTTCGTCTAATTTACGTTTCTCTTTAATACCTTGTAAGCGTAGTCCATATACCACATTCTCATAAATAGATTTAGGAAATGGGTTCGGACGCTGAAATACCATGCCTACGTTACGGCGAAGTGCGGCTACATCAACACTTTTATCATATATATTTTGCCCATGAAGTAATATCTCACCTTCAATTCGGCAAATATCAACCAAATCATTCATGCGGTTGATACAGCGCAGCAATGTTGATTTACCGCAACCCGATGGGCCGATAAACGCGGTTACTTGACCTTTAGGAATGTTCATATTCACTTTATTAAGTGCTTGCTTATCACCGTAGTAAAGATCGAGATTTTTAATCTCTAACGCTTTTTGATCGTCAGTTAAGTTTTCTAAATCTAACTTCAAGCCTAAATTTGCTTGGTTTACTTGTGGAGCGACTGTAATCATGTTTGTTACCTATAAAATCTTTACAAATTAGTGTTCAAGCGATCTGAATTTTTCACGTAAATGATTACGTATACCAATAGCCGTTATGTTAAGCGTAATAATCACCGACACTAATAAAAAGGCCGTTGCGTATACCAGCGGACGCGCCGCTTCAACATTAGGACTTTGGAAGCCAACATCGTAAATATGAAAACCTAAATGCATGAACTTTCTATCTAAGTGAAAGTACGGGAAGTTGCCATCCAGTGGTAATGTAGGTGCCATTTTCACAACGCCCACCAACATTAGTGGTGCAACTTCACCTGCTGCACGTGCAACTGCCAATATTAAACCGGTCATAATTGCAGGACTTGCCATTGGAATTACTATACGCCATAACGTTTCAACTTTTGTTGCGCCAAGTGCGAGTGAACCATCGCGCACAGTGCTAGGAATACGAGATAAACCCTCTTCAGTCGATACAATAACAACAGGCAAAGTCAGTATAGCGAGCGTTAACGCCGACCACATTACACCAGGTGTACCAAATACTGGGGTTGGTGATGCTTCTGGATAAAATAATTGGTCTAAGCTGCCACCTAACATGTATACAAAAAAGCCAAGGCCAAATACACCGTATACAATTGAAGGAACACCCGCTAAGTTAATCACCGCGATGCGAATCATTTTAGTGATAGCATTTTTAGCGGCATACTCGTGCAAATAAATTGCAGCAACAACACCAAACGGCGTCACGATTACAGCCATCAACATAACCATAAACACTGTACCAAATATAGCAGGAAAAACGCCGCCTTCGGTATTTGCTTCACGTGGGTCATCAGATACAAACTTACCTAACTGTACAAAGTAGTGCCCTAACTTTGCAAAAAAGCCCATGTCGTTTGGAAACCAAACATCGAGTACTTGGTACATAGGAATAGTAACAATTTCACCGCGCATATCTTTTACGGTTACGTAGTCACGTTTAGCTTGCTTACGTAGTGCAAATAAATCTTTTTCAAGTACACCATACTCTGCACGTAATTCAGCACGTGCTTGAGCAAGCTCAGCAACACGTTCATCAGTTAATGCGTTATCGAGTAAGTAGCCCTTTTCTTTTAAACGAAGACGCTCAAGCTCGTAGTTAATATGGCCTATATCGCCATTTTGTAAATCGAGTGCCTCATCGTTTAAATCAACAGCACGCTCAACAAGCTCATGTAGTATTTCTACTTTATCGCCAGCCACCGGCTTGCCATCTTTAATTACATTTTCTACATAGCCATAAAAGTTACCGTTTTTGCTACGTTCGAATACTGCAAGTGCCGCTGGCGTTGATTTATCTTTTATGTCAGTTTCCAGTATCCAACGAAAATCTAAATCTACGTATTCCCGATTACCCGTTTTTATCAGTAAACGTTCAAACTCTTCTTTATCGAATGCAGATACATCAATACCCGTTGCCGTCAAACGTTCTTTAGGAACAAGTTCACGATCGTAAATTTCACCTATTACGGTTTGTTTTGCAATTGACCCTTCAAGTTCAAACTGTACAACTTGAGAAGGCCAAAAAAAACTTAATCCCTTCCAGGCTATCATTGCTAGGATACCTAGCACTGAAATTAAACTGATGCTCACTGCACCACCGGTCATCCAAATCCAAGGAGAACCAGACCTAAACCACTGCTTTATCATGTCGTGTCTCTCCACTTACATTGAGCTGTATTTTTCACGTAGTTGCTGACGAACAAACTCAGCCACTGTGTTAAAAATGAAGGTGAATATGAATAGTACAAAAGCGGCTAAAAACAAAATTCTATAATGTGAACTACCCACTTCTGACTCTGGCATTTCCACCGCAATATTTGCAGCAAGAGTACGCATGCCTTGGAAAATACTCCAATCCATAATAGGTGTATTACCTGTCGCCATTAATACAATCATTGTTTCGCCAACTGCACGGCCTAACCCCATCATTACTGCTGAAAAAATACCTGGGCTGGCTGTTAGTAATACAACACGCACAAGCGTTTGCCACTGAGTAGCTCCCAGAGCTAATGAACCGTTTGATAAATGTTTTGGCACACTAAATACCGCATCTTCAGCAATCGAAAATATAGTAGGAATAACCGCAAACCCCATCGCAATACCAACAACTAACGAGTTTCGCTGATCGAACGTCATGCCTAATTCATTCGTTAAATATTGACGAACATTGCCATCAAACATCCACAGTTCAATTGTTTCGCTCATTGCGAACGAAAACCAGCCAATAAGTAACACAACCGGAATAAGGATGATTGAATGAGAACCTTCTGGTATTTTATGGCGAATGCTTGCTGGCAACTTTGTCCAGCCTAATGCCGTACCTAAAATGCCCAATGGTAGTAATACTAATAACCCAACAATGGCTGGCAAATGCTCTTCAATTAAAGGAGCCAACCAAAGGCCAGCTAAAAAGCCTAAAATAACCGTGGGTAATGCTTCCATTATTTCTACGGTTGGTTTCACTACCTTACGAAGCTCACTCGACATAAAGTAGGCAGTATAAATAGCTGCAGAAAGTGCAATAGGTACCGCAAATAACATGGCATAAAATGCCGCCTTTATTGTGCCAAACGAAATAGGTACGAGTGAAAACTTAGATTCAAAGTCATCACTTGCTGATGTTGACTGCCAAATATAACCCGGCTCAGGGTAGCCTTCGTACCATACTTCTTCCCATAGCGCAGACCAGGTTACCTCAGGGTGTTCGTTATGTATTTCAAGTACCGTAAGTTTATTGTCAGCTAAAATTAATGCGGCGTTAGAGCGTGGTGCAATAGCAAAGTCTTTAATAGCACCTTCACTCACCTTGCCTTGCCATAATTTGGCTTCGCTTGTTGTATAGTACACACCAAGTTCGCCATTACTGCTGGTAGTAAAAAAAGTTCGGCGATAAAACTCTGTAAATATATTTAACTTACTTTGTTTACTTGTTTCAAATGAGCGGATTTTTTGATATTCACGACCAGTCTCAGTATTTACTTCAAACCATTGTGAAACCTCACCATTATCATTAGCAAGCATCAATGAGTTAGCACCGGCAAGTAATTGTGCAGATACTATATTTGCATTTTCTTCATTTGCCGAAAGTAATTGAATTAGCTCAATGTCGCTTGAATCGCGTGTATCGTATACATAAATTTGATTAGCTGAACGAATAAAAGTACGCGTTGTATCAGGTGAAATTAAAAGCTCATCGACGCGCCCTTCAATGTTCAACTCAGTACGTTCAACAACCCATTCTACCTCGCCAGTAAACATGTTTTCTTCAGCTACAAAGCTACTAAACAAAACACGTTTGTCAGCTGTTAATGCCACAACAGCTGTTTTATCTTCATAATGACTAAATGCAAAACGCGATATAGCAGCGCCTTCTTCATCTACTTCTAGCGCCATTTCGCCAAGTGGGTAATCAACTCGCGGCGTTAATTTACGTTCATTATTTGGAAACGTGACTAAAAATTTAGGTGCAACAATCACCACCGAACCGTTTTGTAAGCCATAGGCATATTGCCCCTGAAACGGTGCGCTGGTCGCAAAGCTACTCACTTCACTTGGTAGTTCTACATCAAGTGTTTTAAGTTTTTTACCAAAACTAGCTTTTTCTACATTGTAAAAATCTACATTGCCTTGCTTGCTAAGTAAAAAAGCAACTTCTGTTTGCTCTTCAACACCTAAACCAACAATTTGATCTGCATTGGCAACATTGAAACTGTCGCGCTTTTCAACTTTTGCTGATTCAAAAATCGGTTGTACTACATAAAGGAGGTAGAAAAAAATTAATAGCAGCGCTATTAATACCATTACTCCACCTGCGGTTATGCCAAACTTGGCAAACCGATCTTTAAATAGACGGCTTCGATCCGTATTAAAAGTCGGCTTATTCGGATTGGAAGTCATCAAAACACCCTTAAATCTTAACGTTGCATAAATTATATTTCATCAAGATGACAGTATTGTTACAGCGGTAACAATAAACCTTTTTAGCCAGCTAATAATAAGGTGGTTTAATTCATTGCATATTTTGCATTAAACGAATAGTTTATAAGTGAACTTAATTATAAATTTATTGGACAAAGTATTTATCGAGGTCAATACTGAAAGGCGCCTAATAAATAACAATAGCAATGAGCTAAGCACTTAGTGCACATTGCTAGACGCGCACAACTCTAGGGTTTGAACCTATCGTTTATAAAACAACCCATAATATTTAGATTTAAGTTAGATAAACACTTAATGCCTATGCATTTACCTTCTTTGGGCTTAAAAAAGAGAATTATTTATGAAGCAGTTGGTTATAACAATTTTAGGGAAAGATCGCCCTGGCTTAGTAGAAAGCATCTCAACCATTATTTTAAAAAATAACGGTAATTGGCTCAGCAGTAACTTAAGTCATTTGCTTGGTCACTTTGCGGGGATCATACAGCTAGAGGTCGCTGAAGAGCATTTACAATCACTTCAAAATGCATTAAACGCATTGCCTAAGCTTGATGTACGTATTGAAACCGGCAATACAGAAATAGAACATGTTGAACTTGAACAGCTAAACTTTGTGATTACAGGAAACGATCGCCCTGGAATAGTACAAGAACTTGCCAGTGTTATTCGCCATAAGGGCGCTAACATTACCCATTTAAACTCAAGGCAACAGAGCGCCCCAAACTGGGGAGTCCCTATTTTTAGCGCCGTAGCTACCATAACGTTACCTAATGGAATGAATAAAGATGAAGTAATTGATGCTCTCGAATCGATAACTAGCGATTTGATTGTTGATGTTGAAGACATTTAACCTTCCTTAATGCGTGTCATAAACCTGACACGCATGTCATTTTAATGTCATGAACTTGCACTATATTTTATTTAGCATCTAATCGCGGAATAAAATATGAATGCCCATACAGGAAAAACGCAAGTTATTGAATATTTTGCAAAAGAGTTAAGCTGGCTATCGTTTAACGAGCGCGTATTACAAGAAGCAAAAGACAAAAGTAACCCAATCATTGAGCGTATGCGTTTCTTAGGTATCTTTTCAAATAACCTTGATGAGTTTTTCAGAGTTCGAGTGGCCGATGTTAAGCGCCGTATTTTATTAAGCAAACTACCTGATGCTAATTTTGAAGAAGACGAAGTTCTTTTAGGCCAAGTACAAAAAAAAGTATTATTGCTTGGTAAAAAATTTAACCAAGTTCATCAGCAAATTTTAAGTGACTTAACCGCACATAACATCCATGTTGATCGTCCTGAAAAGCTAAGCGAATTCCATTTAAATTGGTTAAAAATTTACTTTAATGACAATGTACTACAGCATATCTCGCCCATATTACTTGATGAAAATAAAGATTACTCAGATTACGTTAACGACACCATGACCTATCTATTCGTAGAAATGTGTGACGAAAAAAGCCATTACGCTATGCTCGAAGTACCCACAGACCGCGTGCCAAGATTTATAAATTTACCGCCTGAAAAAACTCGTCGCCATAAAACTATTGTGATGCTTGATGACGTTATTTTATATTTTTTAAATGATGTTTTTAATAGCTTTTTTAGTTTTAAAACAATTCAAGGTTACTCAATTAAGCTTACTCGCGATGCAGAATATAACCTAGATGACGAACTAGAAGAGGGCTTATTAGATAAAATGTCTAAAGGCCTCAAACAGCGTATTTACGCAGAGCCCGTTCGTTTGGTATATGACGAAACCATGCCTGATAATATGCTTAAAGTAATGAAAAAGCGCCTGAGCGTAACTCATCACGACGCACTTATCCCAGCAGGCCGTTATCGTAACTTTAGAGACTTTATAGCCTTTCCTAATGTAGGGCGTCAGTACCTTGAAAATAAACCGCTGCCGGCATTACAAAGCGCTGCATTTAATAAACACACCAGCGTATTTGATGCTATTAGCGAACAAGATATTCTCCTTTATTATCCGTACCACACATTTAACCACTTACTAGAGTATGTGCGTCAAGCAGCATTCGACCCAAACGTTACGCAAATTAAAGTTAATATTTATCGCGTTGCCAGTAAATCTCGATTGATATCATCACTCATCAATGCCGCTAAAAATGGTAAACAAGTCACTGTAATGGTCGAGCTAAAAGCTCGCTTTGATGAACAAAATAATATCGAGTGGGCAAAGATATTAAGCGGTGCAGGTATTAGAGTGATTTTTGGTATACCCGCGTTAAAAGTACACAGTAAGTTATGTATTATTCATCGTAAAGAGAAAGGTCAAATAGTAAAGTATGCACACATTGGCACTGGTAACTTTCACGAAAAAACAGCAAAAATCTATACCGACTTTAGTTTATTCACAAAACATGTTGGGATCTGCGAGGAATGCGATAGCGTATTTAAATTTATAGAAAGTAGCTACAAACCTTTTAATTTTGAATACTTAATGCTGTCACCTGTAAATGCTCGTGACACTTTACTTGATTTAATCGATAAAGAAATTCAGCATGTAGAGAACGGTTGTGCAGGTAAAATTACTATTAAAGTAAACAACCTTGTTGATAAACAGCTTGTTGATAAACTCTACTACGCTGGTCGTCGCGGCGTTAAAATACGTATAATTGTACGTGGCATGTGTTCATTAATACCAGGGGTAGCTAGATTTAGCGACAATATAAGAATAATAAGCATTGTAGATCGCTTTTTAGAACACCCAAGGGTAATGGTTTTTGGTAATAACGCAAACGACAAAGTTTATATTTCATCTGCTGATTGGATGACCCGTAATCTCGATCACCGAGTTGAGGTGGGCGTGCCTATTTTGGATGCGAAATTAAAGCAGCTCATTATTGATATTCTAGAACTGCAATTTAAAGACCGTACAAAAGCACGCTTAATCGATAGCGAACAAAAAAATGCCTATGTAAGACGTGGAAACCGTAAAAAAATCCGCTCGCAAATAGCGATTTATGATCACCTAAAAAAGTGGGAAGGTAACTATAATAATGGATGATCACCCCTCTATTGCCGCTGTCGACTTAGGCTCTAATAGCTTTCATTTAGTGGTTGCCCGTGAAGTGGATGGCACACTGCAAATTCTGCATAAAGAAAAGCAACGTGTATATTTAGCTGACGGGCTAGACGATAAATTTAGGCTAAGCCAGCAAGCAATTGATCGTGCCTTAATAGTGCTTAAACAATTTGCAAATACTCTACAAGACTTCCCTGCATGTAATGTAAAAGTAGCTGCAACGTATACTTTTAGACGAGCTAAAAATATCCATGCGTTCTTAACACAAGCCAGTAAGATCTTTCCATTTCATATTGATGTTATTGCAGGGCAAGAAGAGGCACGGCTCATTTATCAAGGTGTCGCGCATTATGTACACAATGAAGAAAACCGCTTAGTAATTGATATTGGCGGCGGCAGCACCGAGCTAATAATAGGTAAGCACTTTAAACATAAGTTACTCACAAGCCGAAATATAGGGTGCGTAAGTTATACCAAGCAATTTTTTAGTGACGGCATAATAAACGCCAAACGCTTTAATAAAGCAGAGATAAAAACAGAACAAGAAATAGAGGTTATTTTTGCTAATTACATCAATGAGGGTTGGCAAAACGTTATTGGTACATCTGGCACTATTAAATCTATTTTGGCTATGGTGGGCGCCCAAAATCCGCATCAGCCTTGTATAACCTACAATGATTTAGTCACCCTTAAACAACAATTCATAAATGCCAGACATAGCGATAATTTACTCATTGAAGGTTTAACACCGGAACGACAGCAAAGTATTTGTGGCGGTTTAGCGATACTCATTGCTATTTTTAGAGAGTTTTTGATTAAAGAACTAACTTATAGTGATTTTTCGCTACGTGAAGGTTTATTACATGAAATGCAGCAAAAGTTGGCCGATAAAGACATTCGTAGCAATACCATTAATAACGTAAGTGATAGATACACTGTAGATAAAGCACATGCAATCCGTGTTACTAACACTGCAACTTGGCTTTATGAGCAACTTAAAGCGCCGTGGCAGCTTGATAACAATGATGATATTGCCTTGTTAACATGGGCTGCTAGTCTTCATGAAATTGGCCTATCAATTAACTCTTCGGGTATTAATAAACACAGCGCTTATATTGTTGCTAACAGCCAGCTGCCCGGCTTTACCCAACAAGAACAGGTAATATTAAGTTCGTTGATTCGCTTTTACCGGAAAAAAATTAGGCTCGATGAGTTACCTGAATTCATAACTATTTCTCAGCAGCAAGTGCTCAAGCTTATTACTATTTTGCGTTTAGCGATTCTATTTAATCAAAAACGCCAAGTAAGCCAAAAACCCAATATGGAAATTAGCGCAAATAGCACCGGCTTATTTATAAAATTTTGCGATAACTACTTGCAAGAACACACACTACTACAAGCTGATTTAATACAAGAACAGCGTTACTTAAAGAAGGTAGGTATAGCGCTTGATTGCTCCTAAAACTAACATATATCAAAAGTAGGATCAGTAATACCCCGCTTTTTCAGCTACATATCCATATGACGGTTAGTGCTTTGCATCATTTGCTTTATGCCTTGCTTTTCGAGCTCTAATATTTGTTGAAGCTTTTCTTGTCCGCTTTGGGTTTCGGCGCGTTCAAGTAAGTATTCGTATAACTCAATTACTTTTTGATGTTGCTGTGCTAAATAGCCTTGAATAACTTCTTCATCAAATTGCTGATCTTTACTAATATCTTCAAAAGTAATTAGCTCAGGGTTTTTAGCAAAGTATTCATAACAGTACGTATCGAGCGTATTTATTTCGGTTATCGCTTTAAACCCGACCAAATCTTCAGCCAGTTTTTTTTCGTAATTTAAGTAATAGTCCACCAGCATTGCATTATGTTCATCGAGTAAATCCTTTACGCTATGAAAATTAGCCGCCATTTGCGTATGAAACAAAATGGTCCAATCGTATACCTCTTTAATTGTTTTAACTTGCATGTGCATTCCTTATTTAGTTGACTGAAGTACAATGTTGCGTAAAGCGTGCCAATTAAAAAGGTATTTAAAAACAGTTGGTTAATTTAAATATGAGTAATAACTAGCTATTTAATAGAACAACTTACAAATTATAGGTAATTTTTATAGAGCAATGCGTGGGAAGTAACCGCACTGCTCTATCGTCTTGTTGCTTTATATTATTTAAGTCCTTGTTTGCGCCACAGTAGGTAAACCGCAGGAATAACAAGTAAAGTAAGTACAATTGCACTGCCCATACCGCCAACCATAGGCGCTGCTATTCGGCTCATTACTTCGCTTCCGGTGCCCGTGCCATAAAGTACAGGTAATAAACCGATAATAATTGTCGCGACAGTCATCATAACCGGGCGTACTCGAAGCCCTGCACCTTCAATAATAGCTTGCTGTAATTGCACTAAACTAAGTGGCTTACCTGCCTGCTCTGCTTCGATGCATTTTTCTTGATAGGCCTGGTTTAAATACACCAACATAATGACCCCTATTTCTACCGCTACCCCAGCTAAGGCAATAAAGCCCACACCTACTGCAACTGAAAAGTTAAAGCCCTCTAAATACATTAGCCATACGCCACCAATCATTGCCAGTGGCAACGTAGCCATAATAATAGTGACCTCAGCAAAGCTTCTAAAATTAAGGTAAAGCAACACAATAATTATTGCTAATGTAAGTGGTAATACATAAGTCAGTTTGTCTTTAGCACGCTGCATGTATTCATATTGCCCAGCCCACGTAATTGAGTAGCCAGCTGGTAGTATTAGGTCTTTATCGAGCACTTGCTGAGCGTGCTCAACGTAAGTACCAATATCAACGCCATCTATATCAATAAAGCTCCAACCGTTTAAACGTGCATTTTCGCTTTTTATACCAGGCGGTCCATCTTCAATAAATACATCAGCAACATCACCAAGTGCTATACGCTGCCCTGTAGGCGTTACAATGGGTAACAACATTAGCTCTTCTGGCGAGTCTCTGTATGCTTGCGGGTAACGCAAATTAACTGGGTAGCGCTCTTGCCCTTCTACCGTTTGTGTTACGTTTGTGCCACCTATTGCAGTAGATACAACTTGCTGTACGTCGCTAATGTTTAAACTATAACGCGCGGCTTTTTCACGATTTATATCTACTTTTATATAACGTCCACCGGCTACTCGCTCTGAATAAACCGATGCGGTGCCTTGCACATCTTTTAAAAGCACTTCTATTTGTTGACCAATTTTTTGAATTTCACTCAACTTTGGTCCCGCAACTTTAATGCCCACGGGAGTTTTAATACCGGTTGCGAGCATATCAATACGTGTTTTAATTGGCATTACCCACGCGTTCGTCAACCCCGGAAACTTAACCAAACCGTCGAGTTCTTTTTTAAGTTTTTCAAGGGTCATACCCTCGCGCCATTCATCTTTTGGTTTTAACTGAATAAACGTTTCTATCATTGTAAGCGGCGCAGGATCTGTTGCTGTTTCTGCTCGCCCAACTTTACCAAATACTGTTTTAACCTCGGGTACTGTGGCAATTAGCTTGTCGGTTTGCTGTAGTATTTCGCGCGCTTTACCTACCGATAAACCAGGATACGTTGTGGGCATATACATTAAATCGCCCTCATCGAGTGGCGGAATAAATTCACTGCCTATTTTGTTTACCGGATAAAAGCCAATAACAGAAACAACCACCGCGAGTACCAATGTCATTTTTGGAAATTTAAGCACCCAGTTAAGTAGTGGGCGATACGCTGCGACGAGTAATCGGTTAACTGGATTTTTTTGCTCCGAAATAACTTTACCTCTAATAAAGTAACCCATTAATACCGGCACTAAGGTAATCGCAAGCCCAGCAGACGCTGCCATAGCATAGGTTTTAGTGTAAGCCAGTGGCGCAAACATACGTCCTTCTTGCGCTTCTAAAATAAATACCGGCATAAAGCTGACGGTAATAATTAATAAACTAAAAAATAATGCAGGACCCACTTCACTCGCCGATTTAGCCACAACTTCCCAGCGGTTTTCGTTGGTAAGTGGCGTTTTTTCCATATGTTTGTGCATATTTTCAATCATAACGATAGCGCCGTCGGTCATTGCGCCTATCGCTATTGCAATTCCCCCTAAAGACATAATATTGGCGTTAATACCCTGCCAATACATAATTATAAATGCCGTTAAAATGCCAAGCGGTAACGTAATAATTGCCACCAATGATGAGCGCACATGAAACAAAAACACCACACACACTAAAGCAACTACAATCAGCTCTTCAATTAGCTTACTTGTTAAATTATCTACCGCGTTATTTATTAAGTTGGAGCGATCGTACACAGGGACTATTTCAACGCCCTCTGGTAATCCCTTTTTAAGCGATTCTAATTTTGCTTTTACCAGCTCAATAGTTTTTTGTGCATTTTCGCCATAGCGCATAATAACGATGCCGCCAGTTACTTCGCCTTCGCCATTTAGCTCTGCAATACCACGGCGCATTTGCGGCCCGACTCTAATATCGGCTACATCACGCAATTGCAGCGCAGTACCGTTGGCGTTTACGCCAAGCGGAATAGCTTCTAGGTCGGCAACACTCTTAATGTAGCCGGTGCTTGTTACCATGTATTCAGCTTCAGCCATTTCAACTACCGAGGCGCCCATCTCTTGGTTGCCTTGCTGGATAGCGGTTTGAATAAGGCTAAGCGGAATACCATATGCACGTAATTTATCGGGCTCTACATTGACTTGGTATTGCTTAACCATGCCACCAACAGCAGCCACTTCAGAGACTCCTGGTACGGTTTGTAGCTCAAACTTTAAAAACCAATCTTGTAAGCTTCGTAGCTGACTAATATCGTGTTTATTTGTTTTATCAATTAGTGCGTATAAGTAAATCCAACCTACGCCTGTTGCATCAGGGCCAAGCTCTGGCGTAGCGCTATCGGGTAATCTACTCGCTACTTGACTTAGGTATTCTTGTACTCGGCTACGCGCCCAATACAAATCGGTTTTTTCGTCAAAAATAACGTAAACGTACGAGTCACCAAAAAACGAAAAACCCCTTACAGTTTGCGCACCCGGCACAGAAAGCATTGCTGTAGTGAGCGGAAATGTAACTTGGTCTTGCACTACTTGCGGCGCTTGCCCCGGGTAAGTAGTTTTTATAATGACCTGAACATCAGATAAGTCAGGCAAGGCATCCACGGGCGTATTTTTTATCGCAAACAACCCTCCACCCAGTAAAATTAATGTAAGCAACAACACAAAAAAGCGATTGCTAACAGACCAGCGAATAATGACAGTTATCATAATGGCTCCTAGTGAGAACTGTGTTGCATAGGTTGCATAGGTTGCATAGGTTGCATAGTAGAATGATCAATCGGCTCTGCGTTTTGCGCTTTAGTGATTACAAATTCATCATTAATAATGCTAAAAGTAAAATTAATATACTGGGCATTTTCAAACTGACTAATATCAATATCTGGCGCTAATACAAAGTCCATTGTGGCGGGTTCTCGATTCCATTTTTCAATGGCTTCTCGACTAATATTTATAATGCGATTTTGTGTATCTATGGCATTAATAGTGCCGTTAACCGTGGCGTTTTGTGGCTGCATATCCATGTTCATATTAGAGCCTGAACCAGAATCCAACCCCATACCTGAGCTAATACCAGAACTAGGTATTTCCATTCGTTTAAAGTCGGAGCTTTTACTCGACTCAGAATCTATTAAAAATTGCGCTGAGGTCACTACCGTGTCACCTGTCATTACACCTGACAAAATGACCGCTTCATTACTATTAATTTGCCCAACTTCGACTTCTACCGATTTAAAACGACCCTCACCTAATGCAATAACCACACGGTTTTGATGCTGCGTGCGAATTACCGCTTCCTTAGGAACTGTAAATTGCGCCTTACTCGCTTTAGCGTGAATGCTCACTTGCGCAAACATATTTGGTTTTAACCGATGATCTGCATTTTCAAACCTGAGCCTTACACGCAGAGTCCGGTTTTTAGCATCAAGCGCGGGATAAATGTAATCAACCTTACCTTCCCACTTTTGACCTTTTAAGTAATCAAGCGTCATCGTTACAGGTAAACCAACGCTCACTTGTTCTGATTGGCGCTCGAACACTTCTGCCTCTACCCAAATTTCATCAAGCTGAGCAATACTCATCATTGATGTGCCTGGTTTAACGTAAAAGCCTTCTCGTACTGTTAGCTCATCTACCACACCACTTTGCTTTGCGTAAAAAGTAATATTTTGCATTATCTTTTTATTTTTTTGTAAGCGCTCGATAAATCCATCAGACACATTTAACGACTCTAAACGTGCCTTTGCAGCGCGAATTAACACGGTATTATTACGATTCACCGCCAGTAAAAGCTCTTCCTGTGCGTTCACCAATTGTGGTGAATACAAAGTATATAAAGGCTCACCGGCTTTAACTTGTGCTCCTTGCGCTTTAACGTACAAGCTTTCAATCCAGCCTTCTACACGCGGATGAATGTGAATAAGTTGGTCTTGGTTATATTGCACATAACCTACAGTATTTATATCGCTGTGAAGTGTTTTAAGCTGCACTTTGGCGGTTCTTACACCCAAGTTATTAACTACTGCAGGCGAAATAGTTACTGCACCTGGTCCATCCTGAGCGTTGCTATCGTTTTCATATACAGGGACTAAATCCATTCCCATTGGCGACAGCCCTGGCGCGTCACGCCTGTAATTACTATCCATAGGGGCTACCCAATATAAGGGCTGTTTTTCAGCACTTTGCTGTTCATGCATTGCCGAGTTACTAGGTAAAAACTGCATTACTAAGGCGCCAATTAACGCAAATGCGCCCGCACCGACTAAGGCGGCAACAAGTAACTTTAAATTAGTATTCATTGTGTAATTCTCCAGTTTGCTCGCTCATTACTTGGGGGTCTAAGCTACTTGCATAATAATTAAGGCGAGCGGTAATAATATGCTGATCTACTTGAATATTAAGCGCGTCTATTTTGGCGTTAAGCTCACTAATACGCGCGCGCATCACATCAGAAAAATCCCCATCGTCGCGCGTATAAGCATTTAGTGTTGCTTGAGATTGCTCTGACATTTGCGGTAATAACGTATTTTGATAAAGCGCATCGCGTTTTTGCAAACGAGCGAGTTGGCTAAATTCCTTAAAGTACATGCCTTTGAGTTTTTGAAGCGCCACCAGCTTTTGTGTTTTAGTAGCCTCAGCACTAGCAATAGCCGATTTAACCTGTTGATCTTGCCTGTTATCAGTAAACAATGGCAAATCAATACTAAACCCTACCGAAAGTAAATCAGCTCGCGACTCCCCCATAGGCGTATCATCTCGGTAACCATAACCCACATTAACGCCCATTTGAGGTTTGTAGCTTTGCTTAGCGAGCGCAACTTCGGTTTGCTTTGCGGTGACGGTTTTGTCTATCGCAATAATTGCGGGATGCGCCATAAGCAACTGTATTAATTTATCAAATTCAATGTTTGCAAAATCAACCAGCCCTGTGATTTTAGTAAATTCGGCATTTAAAGGCTGCATAAGCATATTCATAGGTAACCACTGTGCTAAACGGTTTTTAGCACTTTCAAATTGCTGCTCAAGCATAACCAGCTTATCTTCAAGGCGAGTGAGCTCTAATTGCGCACGAATAATATCTTGCTGGCGTGTTTTACCTAAGGTACTTGCGTAGCTTGCTTCGGTAATTTCAATAAGCTGAGTAAATAGCCCTTTATCTTGCTCAATTAAAGCAATACTTCGCTGAGCACGATACGCGTTTAACCACGACTCAATCACAATTGCTTTTACTTGTGCTAAGCGATCGGCGCGCTGCCAAGGATATTGTTGAGCAGACTGAGCTAATGCCTTTTGTTTAAGTGCTAAACTATTCCCTCGGCTAAACTTTTGGCTCAAATCGACTTTAAGCTGCGTCATCCCTTCTTGATCAAACGCATAACCGTTAGTAGGTAAGTTAAGTAAGCCAACCGTTAAAACAGGATCGGGTAAGGTGCCTGCGGCAATACTTTGCGCTATTGCGGCATCTTCTTGGTAGCCACTCGCTTTTAGCCATGGCTCATGCGTTAGTGCATAATTAAGCGCTTGCGTTAAGCTAACCGTTTGTTCATTGCGGGCTTGCTTTAGCGTATCGATATTTAGGTTATTTGAATTGTTTTGCGCATTAACAGCTGTGCTAAATAACAAAACACTACATAATACGGCTTTAATACTTACAGCGTGGTTCATCACCTGCTCCATCTAAAAATAAAAGAAATTCTTAAATTAGGAAGCAAAAAAGGTGTTTAGGAGTTTTACAAAAACCTTTTATATCAATTGCATTGAATTAATGATCTATTATTGCGGTAGGAAAATAGCTCTATAACAAGGAAAAAATTACGCAGTATAGTTGCTTTATATAAGTAATTTTTAACACAGTTAGAGAGGTATTTAACTCGCGAGAATGAGCATGTTTTCAATAAAATTGATATTACACCTATCCTGCTATTAAGCAGACATAGGAGGGCGGTAGAGTGAACGAGGTATGTTAATTTGTGTAGTAAATACACTTATATTTACTTTTTCAGATTCAAGTAAAATAACGCTAAATAAAGTATCAACATTAAGCATTGAATTAGCAGCGCAGCCACTGACAGGGCATTTGCAATCATTTTGTGGCGTACTTTCGTCGTCGCAACAATCCATCTGCATCATATTTTCAGACATGCTAGCGACAGCTGTTGCATCACTACTGTGTGTCATTGGCATTTGGGCATGCATTGCTGTTTTTGTTGGCATATGTGGCATATGTGGCATATTGCATACCATAGCTACAGACGCAACTGCCTGACCCACAAAAGTGAGCAGTAAAGTTATCATGAGTAAACTAGAGTAAAAACGTTGCAACATTATGCCTTTTAATAAATTTTAAAATGATTGTAAGATAACCTAACGGCAACCACAAATACTTTAATTATGTAGACTGCGGTTTATCAGGTGTTTTAATTAAGTTACTCGCTATAATTGCAAATATACAATATGCGCTAAAATACCAAAAGCCCTCACCAAATTGGGCATTCATAACAAGTAGCTCACCACTTTTACCATGAGCGTTACCTGCTAGGTAAGTCACTATTAATGCAATAACAAATACATCAACCATGCTCCACTTACTTAATGCACAAATAACCAGACCGAGCTTTTGCTTAAACCCATTCAAAGGTAGGCAACAATAAAACAATTGTAATAGCAGCTTCAGGCTTGGAATAACAATAGAAAACAACCCCACTAAGGCGGCTACAAGTAAATTGTTATTATTAGCAAGTTCTTTAACTGTACCTAAAATACTTTGTGTTTTGTTATAGGCGCTAATCTCGCCCTCTAACTTATCAAGCCCTAGCATATTCGAGAACATCATTAGCATACTGCGAGTCCGGCCATCACCCTCTTCAGCCAGCATTTCAATACCCGCTTGCGCTAATTTTGATTTATCTATGTTACCCTCTATTGTTAATACTGGTTTTGTAATACCAGGAAACAATAAACAAAGAGCAACCACTACACTTATAACCGACAACCAATTACGCATATTCAATCAACCACAACCTCTATTACATCATCACTATAAAGCATCGACTCTAAAACAAAGTTATAAAGTTTCTCAATTGGGAGCTGTGGATTGATTTCTTTTAAGGTTGTATCAACTAATGACCAGTTTTTATTTTCGATAGCTTTGGCAAGGATTAAGCAATCGCCTAGCACCCCAGAGCCATGTAATAAGGCATCTGTGATATCTTTGTTTAGTGTAAATTCTTTAACAATACTATTTAATTCAATATCCAAAATGGCATCAAGCATTGAGAACAACCCAACTAAATAGCCTTGCTGAGCCAAATCACGACTTTCTTCAGTTAAAATTAACTCTATTAACCTTGCTCGCACAAGTGCAAATTTAGTGAGCTCCGTCGGTTTATCTATACCTAAGTCACTGAGAGCTAGTACGCGGACAAACTGGCGAATAACGTCTTCGCCTAGATACACTACAGCTTGCGAAATAGACGTAATTACTAAATTACTATTTCCTGAGCGTGCATTAGCTAATTTCAAAATACGCGTGGTAATACCAACATCTCTCGCTACACGCTGATGTATCTCCTCAAAACATAAAGACTCTTTTGACGTTGATTTAAGTAAATCAAACACAGTAACTTTTGAAGGATCGATACCACTGTAAGTTAGCATTTCTGGACGAGCAAAAAAGAATCCCTGAAATAAGTCACATCCAGCAGTTTTTAGTACTTTAAACTGCTCGTGTGTCTCTATACGCTCAACAATAATTTTACAGTGAGGGTATTTACGCTTAAGCTTTTTTACGTGCATATTAGTTTTTATTATGGGCTCATCGGCCTCTATTTTTATATAACTAACAAGTGCTAATAATGGCTCCCACTTTGCATCGCCATCATAATCATCAAGTGCAAAAGTGTATCCCTCTTTTTTTAATGACGTAACACGTTTAGCTACTTCATCTATATTCACTGTGCGTTCTACAATTTCAATAACCGTCATTTCAGGATTTAATAATTTAGGGAAGTCATCGAGTAATGCATCCGTTGATAAATTAATAAATGCCAGTTGATGCGCAGTAAGCTTTTCAGCACCTACCAACATAAGCGTATTAAAAAATAAACGGCTCGTTGCATGTTCATCACTTGTACCCACTGGAAAGGCGTTATTTGATGAATTCCTATACAGCAACTCATACGCAAAAACCTCTTTTTCAGCATTAAATATGGGTTGTCTTGCTACATACTGCGTAAGAGTAGGAGTTAAAGTTGGTGTATTAGACACTTTCAATAGGTTTAGCCTGTAAGTTCATGTGTGCAATTAGCACTTATATAGTTACTTTAATACATGTGACAAATTAAAAGTATAGTAAAAATATCTTAATCATTGCAAACAACTAAAAGTAAATCATATAAAAGGATGCTCAACTAAATATAAAATAGCGATCTATTGCCATAGTTTTTATTATCAAACCTCCCGCAGACACATTACACATATTGCATAAACGCCTTACAAAAAGAATAAACAACTGGGCTTGTTGACTTTTGTGGATTAAAATTTGTTCAATCGAGGCGCTATTTATGAGAATAACCACACACCATAGGCTCTGCCTCGCCTAAATACCAAACTGACTGCTGTAAATTTAACCTCGAAAGATAAGCAGGCCTAGGGTTCAGAAATTAAAAACCCCCGCATGAACAATATACCCTTACAAAATCAAGGGGCTTATAGCGTTCAGCAGCCCTGCTAGGGTATAATAACGCCAAATGTAAACTTCACTTAAATAAGAACCTTCATGAGTATTGAAAAAGCCTTAATTGAACGCAGTAGTAATCAATGTGAATTATGTGCAGCAACCGAAAACCTTTCTGTATACGAAGTACCTCCTGTGACAGAAACTCATTCAGATAAATGTATTTACACATGTCAGACCTGTAAAGATCAAATCGAAAACAGTAGCGAATTAACACCAACACATTGGCACTGTTTAAATGACAGCATGTGGAGCCAAACACCCGCAGTACAAGTTGTAGCTTACAGAATGCTTTCGCGCTTAGCGCCTGATAATGGCTGGGCACAAGACGCACTCGACATGATTTACCTTGAAGAAGATACACTTGCTTGGGCTAAAAAAGCACTTGCGGAAGATGACGATATTAAACATGTTGATAGCAACGGTGTGGTACTTCAAGCTGGCGATACCGTTACACTTATTAAAGATTTAGACGTTAAAGGCAGTAGTCTTACCGCTAAACGCGGTACCGCAGTACGCAATATTGGCTTAACAAGTAATCCTGAACATATTGAAGGGCGAGTTGATGGTCAACGTATTGTTATTTTAACTAAATACGTTAAAAAATAAGGCATAAGAATAAGCGCTGTATTGCACAGCGCTTTTTATTTAACATTTCAGCTATTCACTTACTAATTGTTCACTACGATAAAAGCCACTCGGCTTGCTTAATAAAGTCATGAGCTCTGGTAGCACTGCATCCATAGTTTGCTTTAGTTTCCATGGCGGATTAATGACTATCATGCCAGATGCGGTCATGCCGTGTACATCGGTGTCATCTTCAGTGCCCAATTCAAATAATTGAATATTACGCATACCTGAATCTATTAAACCTTGCTCCATATTATCAATACGTTCCCTATCCACTACAGGATACCAAATCATATAAGTACCTGTCGAAAAACGCTGGTACGCTTTGATTAAAATAGTAACAACCGTTTCATAATCATCCTTAATTTCATATGGAGGGTCGATCAATACACATGATCTGCGTGAAGCAGGTGGCAAAAGGCCTACCAATCCAGTAAATCCATTCTCACCACGTACACGAATAGATCGTTTACCTTGCATATTCTCTTCAAGTAATAACAAATCGCGCGGATGCAGCTCAAAAAACCATCCTTTATCGTGACGACGTAAAAAGTGCTCAGCAATCTTTGGAGAGCCAGGATAAAATGCAAGTTCATCTGTTTCATTAAACGATTTAATTAACGCTATATATTCATTAAGTGCAGCGTGTTCACTTTTATGCTGCCACAACTTTTCTATACCATCTTGATATTCTTGTGTTTTTTGCGAATCAGCTGCGGCTAATTCAAAAAAACCTGCGCCTGAGTGTGTGTCTATGTAATCAAGTGGTTTATCTTTAATTGTTTGATAACCTAGTACTTGCGCTAACACTAAATGTTTGAGTACATCGGCAGGGTTACCAGCATGAAATGAGTGTCTATAACTAAGCATTATTTATTTTCGCCATACGCTATTTAATAAAAAACAGTGAACCATAAGCACTATACTTTGGCAACTGAGAGTGAACCATTTATGAATGAAAAAGCCTTCACGCTGAATTATCCCTTAACGCAGAAGAAAAATCAGCTAAAACCACCGTAAATGCTGGCAAATCAATACACTTTGCTTTACATTTGCATGACATTAATTACAGTTATATGAGCGCCTTTATGAATAACAACACTCTTCAACAACTCGAACAACTGATCGATTCACTAATTGATCGTAATAATCAATTGCTAACTGATGTTTCAAACTTAAAAGAACAAAATAGCAAACTAGCAGATGAAAACGAGTTATTACAGCTAGAAGCTATTGAAAACGAAGAAAAACAAAAAGATGCCAGCACAACTTTATCTGGTCTTCTTGATAAATTACAAAGTGCACAACAGGCTAGCTAATGTCTGAGCTGCAAAACCAGCGGGTCACTGTTGAGTTGCTAGGTCAAGAGCAGCAATTTGCTTGTCCTGAAGGACAAGAAGAGGCACTAATAGCAGCAGCTAAAAACCTTAATGATTTGGTGGAGCAAATGAAACAACGCTCTTCAGTTCGAAATGATCAAAAAGCCTTACTTATGGCAGCGTTAAACTTAAGCCACGAATTGCTAGAAGCAAAAACACAGGCTACAGTTGAGCAGCAGCAACAAGACCAACTCGTTGACAAACTAAGTCAGCATTTGGCAAGTGACCCCACACATCAAAAATAAAAAGCGCAAACTGCGCTTTTTGTTTATTATTAGCATAATTAAATAATAGCGTAGAGACACAGGATGAAGTTAAACCTATCTTATATAATCGCTTCATGTAAATACTTACTACTAGCATGTTCTTTATTACTCGTAGCGCCAACAACTTATGGCGCAGTCAATTGGGTAACTATTAATGCTAATATCCAATTTTTAGAACAAGAAAAAAAGCTGCGTTTTTACGACTCTAACCAAGTACTTATCGAAGGTGACAAGTGTGCACTACTTGTTGATGCAAGCGGTAATTTTGCTGCTGTGGAACAGCTAGCTAATGACCTAAAAAAACACCTAAAAACACCATTATGCTACTTAGTTGCTTCGCATTACCACGATGATCATTTACTCGGTATGGCGGTTATGCAACACTTCTACCCTGATGCAAAACTAATTGTGCATCAGCAAGTAAATAGCGATTTTAATCGCTACCAAAAAGCATTTAATGACCAACTCGATAGTTACGAAAAAAGTATAGAGCTGAGTTACCAACGCTTAGCCGGTATTTCAAAAGCAGAACAAGCACAATGGCGTGAAAAGTTGGAGCTTGCAAAAAAACGCCTTTTTCGCTGGCAAGAATATCAACTAAAGTCGCCAGAAATTATTATTGATGAAAATAAAACTCTTGATTTAGGGGGTTTTAAAGTAACCTTAAACGCCCATCAAGCCCACACAAGTGGTGACTTAACACTCACAACTAATAGCGGTCGTGTTTTAATTGGTGGCGACATTGTTGACTGGCTCCCTTATCCTGGGCACGGCGAATTTAAAAGCTGGCAAACGCTGCTTAAACAATACATTGACGATGAAAATCTTGCGCTGATTATACCTGGGCATGGTGGTATACTTGACAGAGCTCAACTCAAACAGCCGTTAGCATTTCTAACCGCTATTACTGAGCATGTGAACAAAAACAACGATCAAACGATAGAACAACTTGTGTTATCGTTTCCTGAAAAAGTAATGAAACCTTACACAGAAGAATCTTTAAATGCAAAATCGAGCAATTTGTTTTTGCAATCAGGATTAGCTCGCGCGAAAAACGCAAAATAACTCAACACAATGGACTGTGTTAAAATAGTAAAAGGAATTTACAAAAGTGAATATTATGCGCAGCTTGTCTCTCTGTTTTTTAGTTTTATTTCTATTCGGTTGTGAAACAACTGAATCAGAAATTCAAGAAACACCAAAAATATTTACTCACTTTGAGCCAAAACACACTTTTTTAGACAAATCGGATCAACGCATAATTGAAGATGCTCAAGTAAAGCCTCAGAACACAGTATTACTACATAAAAAAGTAAACATTAAAAAGCCATCTCCCAAAGCAACTGACTTATGGGTTCACATTGCCGAGAACCTGCATTTTAAAATTGATCAAAACCGAGCTTTAAAGCAACGTATAAATTGGTATTTAAAGCAACCCAATTACTTACGTGCTGTAAACAGACGTGCAGCGCCGTACCTGTATCACATCGTAAAAAAAATTGAGCAAAAGCAATTACCTATGGAGCTCGCATTACTACCATTTGTAGAAAGCGATTTTAGACCAACGATAGCCTCATCACAGCAAGCTGTTGGCGTTTGGCAGTTGGTTGGCGCAACGGCGCATCACTTTGGAGTTAAGTCAGACCAATGGTACGACGGCCGCCAAGACGTACTTGCTTCAACCGATGCTGCACTTGATTACTTAAGCTACTTGCATAAACGCTTTGATGGTAATTGGCTACACGCTTTGGCCGCTTATAACAGTGGTGAGGGCCGTGTTAAACGCGCAATCGAAAAAAACAAAAAGCGCGGTAAAAGCACCGACTACTGGTCGCTAAGCCTACCAAAAGAAACCGCTGACTACGTCCCCAAGTTACTCGCTTTAAGCTATTTAGTTAAACACCCACAAAAAGGCATTAAGCGCCCAAAGCTTGCATATAAGCCATTTACAACACAGATGAATATAGGCCAGCAGTTTGACTTTTCAGTTATTGCTAAGCTCTCTGGTATAGGCTCCAAGCAGTTACATGCAATCAATCAGGGGTACTTAAAAAATCAAAGCTCACCTAACGGGCCGCACACTTTACTGCTTCCTATAGGGCAAGAGGCATTATTAAAAAGTCAGTTTTTTAAATCAAACTTTGCTGGAGAGTACATCGTTAAACAAAACGACACGCTTTATGGTATCGCTAAGCGTTTTAGTATGTCGGTAAAAGCTCTAAAACAACTTAATAATAAAAATAATAATTTAATCGGCGTTGGAGAAAAGTTATTAGTTGGACAACCTAAAACTCTGCCAAGCACATTAACTGTTGATTACAAAATTAGCCCTTATTTAGAGCACCAAGAGATTGCGATTCCCACCATTGAAATAGATTACGAAGTTAAGTCAGGCGATAGCCTTTGGAGTATAAGTCAGCTTTATGATGTCCCTCATAGCGACTTGGCAAAATGGAATAAGCTCTCTGCATCAAGCATTTTAAAGCCAGGCACTCAATTAGTGCTGTTTATACCCCAGGCTGAAAAGCAAAAAGCAGCACCAATAAAAAAAGATTTACTGCTAGATTTACAAAAAACACTAAATCAGCCACGTTAAGTTTATAAACAAGTATATTTCGCGTAAAATCAGCCTCAACATAGTCAAATTTAAAGAGATAAGCATGCAAATCAGTAAAAATTCAGCTGTTGAATTTCACTACACACTCAGTGAGGGCACTGAACAAGTAGAAAGCAGCACAAACGAAGCACCACTCACTTACATTCATGGTAGCGAAGGCATGCTTCCTGGTTTAGAAAAAGCACTTGAAGGCAAACAAGCTGGTGAGAAGTTTAGTGTAACGCTAGAGCCAAGTGAATCGTA
Source organism: Pseudoalteromonas sp. 20-92 (assembly GCF_030847595.1). Taxonomy (NCBI): domain Bacteria; kingdom Pseudomonadati; phylum Pseudomonadota; class Gammaproteobacteria; order Alteromonadales; family Pseudoalteromonadaceae; genus Pseudoalteromonas; species Pseudoalteromonas sp. 20-92. The sequence continues at coordinate 45,714 of NZ_JANJGQ010000019.1, read as the reverse complement.
CGGCGAGCGTGTTGATGACTTAATTCAACGCATCCCGCTTAAGCACTTACAAGGCGACGTTAAAGTATGGAAACCAGGTATGACAGCAATGGTAAGTTCTAACCAAGGTCGTCATCAAGTGACTATTGTTAAAGTAGGTCGCTTTAACGCAGATTGTGATTTAAACCACCCATTTGCGGGTAAAACGCTAACATTTGATGTGGAAATCATCTCTGTACGTGAAGCAACAAGTGAAGAAGTTTCTCACGGACATGTGCACGCTGAAGGCGGCTGTGGCCACTCTCACTAATCACCTTTACTAATTTTAGGATCAAATATGGCTAAAGTTGCTATTGTTACTGGCGGAACAAAAGGCATTGGTTTAGCAGTAATTAAACGCTTGCTAAACAGTGGTTACCAAGTTCATAACCTCGATATAGAGCCTTGTGAACACGGTATATTCCATCAGTGCGATGTCAGTGATGTAACAGCCGTACGTAGCTGTATTAATATTATATACGAGCAATCGCAACGAATAGACGTACTTGTTTCTAATGCAGGAAAGCATTTAAGCGCAAATATACAAAGCACCGACGAGCAAACTCTCGATGCACTGTTTGCGCTTAATGTTAAAGGCGCTTATGCGGCAGTACAAAGTGTATTGCCTAGCATGAAAGCGCAAAATAACGGCGTTATTATATTAGTCGCTTCCGATCAGGCGCTTATAGGTAAGCAAAACTCTTTTGCGTATAACCTGACCAAACACGCCCTTGCCTCTATGGCAAAAACAACAGCGCTTGATTACGCGAGTTTCAATATTAGAGCAAATGCCGTATGCCCTGGCACGATAGAGACCCCGCTATTTCATAACGCAATAGATGCGTACTGTAAAAAAAGTGGTGCAAACAAGGCCGAGATAGTTGCCGAAGAAGCAAGCCTTCAACCGCTTAACCGATTGGGGCAAGCCGACGAAGTTGCCGCTCTTGTGAGCTTTTTAGCAAGCGACGATGCCAGCTTTATTACTGGCAGCCTACAAAGTATTGACGGTGGCTATACTGCCCAATGAGTACAAAAATAATTGACCCACATGTCCATTTCTTTAATTTAATTGAGGGTCAGTATTTATGGTTGCAGGGCGCCAATCAGCCAACATGGCCAAATTTAGATAAAATAAAACAACAAATTAGCGCAGAACAACTTATTGAAAGCACTGATTTCGAGCTTGCTGGTTTAGTGCATATAGAAGCTGGATTTGATAACAGCGCACCTATCAATGAGTTAAAATGGCTTGATAAACACTTAAATAATATTGCCTATAAAGCGATTAGCTTTATACAAATTGATCAAGACAGTGAGTCATTTGAACGTACGCTAAAAAACCTTATACACCCAACGTTAGCCGGGATTCGAGATATTACCGAAGGCAATGATGCAGCACGCTTATTAAACAGTTTTTGCTTAGATAATCTTAAAATATTAAGCCACTTGAATCTGCATTTTGAAGCGCAGCTTGAGCTTGAAAATATACCAATAGTAAAAAAAATAGCGTATTACGCGAAGCAACTCCCACATCTACAGATTGTAATTAATCATGCTGGATTACCAAGCAATATAGTACTTTGGCAACAAGGTATTGAACTATTAGCCAAAAATTGTAACGTTGCAATTAAGTTTTCAGGGTTTGAGCTTCTGTCGCTAAATAACCAACAGCAAATTACGTGTTTTGATATTATTTTTCAGCATTTTGGTGAGCAACGGATTATGTTTGCCAGTAATTTCCCCGTTTGCCAAATTAACTCCAGCTATAACAATTTATGGCATGCTCATTTGGGGTTGTGTAACAGTGATCACATCTGGCACCATTTAAGCTACAAAAATGCCAAACATCTCTATCTAGTATAAATAAAAACCGCTATATTTACGTAATAGTATAAAAAGCGAGCCTTCACATGTTCATTCCTACGAAGTTAAATATTGCAAAAACCATTCTGCCTTTAACACTTATTAGCATCTTAAGCGCATGTGGCGGTGGCGGAAGTTTAAATGACAGTAATAGTGTCACTCCTATTGGCTCAAATACAACAACTTGGAGCGCCAATGAATTTGCTCGCGCTAGTCAATTTAAAGGCCAGTGCCAAGCAAGTGATGAGAAGAACTGGCTACGTTCATGGAGTAACGAAACATACCTTTGGTATGATGAAATTATCGACACTGACCCAGCTCTTACGAGTGGAGTCCTTGATTACTTTGAACAACTAAAAACCAATGAACTCACCGAATCGGGTGCAAAAAAGGATAACTTTCATTTTAATTTACCTACCGATGAGTGGGAACGCCAAAATCAAGCAGGCGTAAGTTATGGCTACGGTTTCAATATAAAAATTCTAGCGTCTAGCGCACCTCGCCAAGCCATAATAAGTTATACGCAGCCCAATACTCCGGCAAGTAACCAAAACCTAACACGTGGATTTGAGTTAGTTGAAGTAGATGGTATTGATTTTGTAAATACCAACTCATCAAATGATGTTAGTGTTATTAATGCAGGTTTATTCCCTACGCAAACAGGTAAAGTAACTGAGTTTGTATTTAAAGATATCAACACCAACGAAAACCGTACTGTTACCCTCACGTCGCAAAATATAACCTCGCAACCGGTAAGTAATGTACGGACTGACTTAGCGAATGGAGAGGTTGGATATTTTCAATTTAATAGCCATAATGCAATTGCTGAAGAGCAACTATACAACGCATTTAACCAACTTGCTGCAAGCGACATTAAAGACTTAGTCATCGATATACGCTATAACGGTGGTGGGCTTTTACAAATGGCAAGCCAAATTGCTTATATGATTGCAGGTAATAGTAATACACAAGGTAAGGTTTTTGAACGTACTATTTTTAACGATAAAAACCCAAATACCAACCCAATAACAGGGCAAGCACTTACCCCAATGTCTTTTACCAATCAATTTGTGGGATTTGAGAGCAACCCAAGTATTACACCGGGTACACCTTTGCCAACACTTAACTTAAATCGTGTATTTGTGCTTACAACCAGCAGCACTTGTTCTGCCAGTGAAGCCATTATTAATGGTCTACGCGGCGCAGATGTAGAGGTGATTCAAGTGGGTTCAGGTACTTGTGGAAAACCATATGGCTTTTACCCAACAGATAATTGCGATACAACTTATTTCACCATTCAATTTACCGGCGAGAACAATAAAGGCTTTGGTGAATTTTCAGATGGTTTTGCACCACAAAATACATTAGATAACGCACTCCAGCCTGTATTAATAGCAGGCTGTGCCGTTGCAGATGATTTTACTACTTCCTTAGGTGATGCTAATGAAGCACTACTCAAAACGGCACTTAGCTATCGCACAACAGAAAGCTGTCCTGCGCCAAGCTCTACCAGTAGCAAGCAGGGTTTTGCTCCATCAATTGTAGATGATTCACCAAAGGTAGAAGATACCCGAGTGCAAACAATGCTTAATCAAAATATTATTCTCAGCGATAACATAAGGTAGGCTATGCAAATGCGTTTACTAATAATCACAGCTATCATAATGTGTACGCTTACTGGGTGCTCAGCACAAAGCTCTGAGTCGACACCTAAGCTGCAACATGCATTATTGGTAGAGCCAAATAGTGAGGCTGTAGCCGAGGTTATAGCTCAACTACTTTATAGTCAGCAGATACAATTAGCTGATGACGTATTTTTAACAAGTAGTACGGTAACGCTCGATAGACTTAATCAAAAAGACACTTTGGGTAACCCGATTATGGGCAAGCAACTCAACATGCCCGATCAATTTGAGTTAATGATTAAAAACGAGCAATGTTTTGTACGTCACCTTGATAGTAAGGCAACCAAAGTCATAAATGATGTTAATTGCCGAGTAAATAACTAGTTTGCTCAATGGCAATTTATGTATAAAAAAACGCTATGCTCACTGGAGTATATGTTTTACCTAAGCGCAGGTTATTTAACCTGTAAAACAACTATAATGACATTTATTAACCCTAAAACAGGATATTAAAATGAATAATCTTAGCTTTCGAGTTATTCCTACAGAAAATGGACAATGGAACATTTTTAGCCCTACGGGCGGAGAGAGTGAAAATATTTGTATTGATTATAAAGCATTAAAGGCAGGCCAAGCCGTCAATTTATATTATGAATTGGTTGATTGTCTAGGATGGGAATTCGCTGAAAATGGCACCTATTTCTCTGATGCTAAAGATAATTTTAATTATCAATTAACAAGTATAGTGGCCAATAGCGGTCAATCACTTATAGTGTCTATCTCAAGTATCATTCCTGCCCACGCATTGCCTGCTCAGCTAGCAACAGAACTTGCTGACAATCCAGACGAAGCTGTTTCAGGTATGCTAAGTGAGAGTGCAGACTATGAAGTAAACTTCCGTCTTGTCGCTAAAAACACAGCTAATAAAGAACCAACAATGCGTTATTTTTCTCAAGATCCGCGAGTGATTCTTCAAGACATGGAACCACACTAGGAATTTTATGTACAGAGAGAATCATAATTCTCTTTGCCTAAGAGTTTTTGAAACTTACTCTCTGTACATAACGGTTTAAACCAACCAAGTCGATAAAAAGTGGGGCTCCATCCCTTTTTAATACTTTGCTCTACAGATGCAACCGCTGAGTACTTCTCTCCTAAAATGGCCTGAATCATAGCTTTCACAAAGTATACTTCGCTTAATTCAGAACTTTGAGCTAAAGCACGATCGATACTGATCATCGCTTCTTGCCCTTTATTCAAATGAACCTGTGCTTGCGCTTTTTCTAATAATAACTCAACAACTTGTGTATCGTCTGCTATCTGTCGATCTATCTTTTTATAAATATCAAAAGCCAGTTCCTTTTTATCTAACATATATAAAATATCAGCTAGATTGAGCTGTTGCGTACTATTTATAGAGGAGAGTTCTGCTGCCTTTTGGGCATGGTGTAATGCATCTTTTAACTCCCCTTTTAAAGACAACACAATAGAGTAATTTGAATATGTTGATGAAATAGCAGTCCCTGCTGAAATTAATCGCTGGTAGTTAATTTCAGCTTCCGCTAGGTCACCTGATAACAATGAAATATCTGCGAGCGTTTGTAGCGTAATAAAATCATTAGGTGTGTAGGTAAGTATTTTTGATAAATACTCTGCTGCTTTTTGATTATTGCCTTGCATAAGGTGGGCAATAGCTAGATTCCGTGTTGCAACAAGTGTTGGCCTTATTTTATAAGCGAGCTTTGCATGCGTTAAGGAACGCGCTAAATCACCATTTCTTTTATAGTAAATTGCTAGTAATGTTTGTTTTTGAAACTCTTCAAGATCTGACTCCTGAATTTTTTGTATCACAATTTCCGCATTATACTTATCTTTAACATGCTGATGAACTTCTAACATATCAATTAAGTAAGCAGCACTATTACGATAAGTACGAGGTAAAGTATTTAAGGTTTGTTTTAATTTTTTTATAATTTCGGGATCATGTGTTTTATCATACTGACGAAGTACGATTTTACGATACAGTGGATATAAAGGTGTAAACTCGGGACTGTGTAAAATCAAATTCTCAGCATCTGCCATTAAAGATTCCGCATCACGCGAATTATTTGACACTACACGTACTAAATTCACATATTGATCTAAAAACTCACTCTCTTTTTTTAGTGTTTGCCTACTCGCAGCATTACCTGTGTATAATTTTTCAACAAAACTACTCGCTAAATTATAAATTCCCATGTAATTTTCAGTATCACTTGCACTTCTTTCTTCACGAATTAGCGTCGCATTTCCCCCATTCAGTAGGCTTAAATTGATATCACAAGAAAGTGGAGTGCAATCTAAGTGCGTAACAAGTAATTGATCCGAATTAAGTGCTTGGCCTAAAGTGGCTAAATTTGTGTCTTTGCCTAATAATTTTTGAGTTTGTCGTATTTCAGTTTTTGAGATTAATGCATAATCAGAGTGATTTAATAAGTAATGCGCTATAGCATCATTAATTGCCAAGTTAAGCACTTGCTTTTGAGCATCTAAGAGTTTGGTTGTTTTACTAAATTCGACAGGTAACACTGCAACGTAAGTTTTGGGTTTATTTGCTTGCCAATACCAAATGCTCACACTGAGTAAACTGATGGTAATACATGACAATAATGCAAAAATGCCCCACTTATTCCTTTGTTTGTGTTTGCTAGCTAAATGAATGTCTGCCATAGAAATAGTTTCACTATTACCATTTAACGACAATAAAATACGTTTTAATTCATCAGTAACTTCTACGCAAGATGACGGTCGGTGTTTTACATTATAAGAAAGAAGACGGTTTATAAGTAGCCCCAATGGTTCTGGGATACCCGTAATAGCGCATGCATTAGCGCTGCATTTATTATTTTTTATTTGCTCTGCTATAGACTTATTAGTAAGGTCAGAAGACTGCGCACTATATGGATGTTGATTAGCGAATAATTGATAAGCAATTAATCCAAATGAAAACAAATCACTTCTAAAGTCTAACGGTTGATCATTTAGCTGTTCTGGAGACATTGCTGTTAAACTGCCAAAGCTCATGTTTTCTTCCGATTGCAAGGTATCTTTTATCTGTGAAATACCAAAATCAGCGATTTTAGCTGAACCACTTTCATTGACCAAAACGTTGCTTGGCTTCAAATCAAGGTGCAAAATATTTTGCTGGTGAATGGTTAACAACCCTTCACTTATATCAATTAATAATGCTAGCTTTTCTTGTGCAGTTAATACTTGTTTTTTTAACAAACGTTCAAGTGTTGTACCTTTAACATATTCCATTTCAAGAACCAATTGCTCACCATACTGGATGGTCTTATAAATCTGGACTATGTTTGGATGATTAAAACAAGCTAATAATTTAGCCTCTAATAGTATTTGATCTGTAACTGAAGATGATAAATCGATTACTTTGAGCGCAACTTGGCGATCTAACTTTAAATCAGTAGCAAGGTAGACTTTGCTCATACCTCCTTGTGCTAAAACGTTTAGCTTATGGTAATGCTCTTCTAATTTAAACACACTGCAACTCAATAATATTTACATTTTAATGGTTAGTGTAACTTCAAAGATTAAATAATTACAATCTATTGATATTATTTAAGTATAATAAATTATATCAATAAGAAAAAACGGATGAACCATGGCTGTTTTAAAACATATAGAATCCCAGAGTAAATTCTATTTACGTGCTTTCCACCGCTTTGGTAGATTAGTACACTCTGTAGATACTTTGCTTGATTTTCCTGAAATTACACGTATTCATGCCGTAATTGAATGGCTAAATGAGCAATGGTGTATAAATGATTTAAGCAAAAATGGCGTTTGGTTAAACGATAAAAAAATCAGTAAAAATCAAAATATACCTTTAAAAAAAGGCGATAATATCCGTTTTTCTGAAGTAAATAATGCTGTGTATCAAGTTATTTGCGTCGACCCACCAAGAGACTTATTGTTACCAGAAAATTCCTCACATGAAGACGTCATTTTTCTAGAGCAATACCATTTTTTACCTGACAATAAGCAACCTGAAGTGATTGTCTTTTTCGACTCACAGCAGCACTGTTGGTATTATGAAACTATGCAAGATCACCTTCTGACCCTAATGAGTGATGGTCAAAATTTATATATCGGCGGAAAAAGTTGGTGCTTATTTCAGGCTGAATCCACCATGCAAGAAAAAACAGTTGAACTCAAAAGACAGCCTAATAATAATTTAGAGTTCATTTTTAGCCTAAGCCTCGATGAAGAATTAGCCGAACTAAAAATCAAAAAAAATAAAGTTACATTAGACTTTGATGTACGTTCTCATCATTATTTAACCTTGCTATTAGCACGATATAAATTAAATGACATGCAAAATAATTTTGAGGCTGATGTACAGGGTTGGGTGCAAGTAAAAAAACTAGCAAAAGATTTAGGTATTAGTGAAAGTCACGTTAATATTCAAATCCATCGCGCACGAAAGCAATTTGTTGAAATACTTAATAATGAAATAATACCCAGTGCATTGATAGAACGTAAACGCGGAAAAGTCCGCTTTGGCGGAAAAACGTTTACTATTTATAAAGGAAAAAAAATAGAGTCTTCAAATTTAGAAGACAATGTAGAGTGAGCAGCAGATCATACAATAAAAAGCACTAGTGACATTTTTAGTAATAAATTAGACCGGCTGAAATAGTCGGTCTAACTTATTTTTAATAGTTTATTTTTTAAAGTGTAATATTATCAATCTCAACGCATTGGCTACTTAATTTCAACTCGCTGAGAGCGCATAACAATCTCGTCATTTAGCTCAATACCCAACCCTGGCTCTTCTGATACTTCAAAGAAGCCGTTTTTAGGCTGTGGATCTTGCAAACATAACTCGCGGTTCCATTTTTTAATCGCATAAGTATGGTGCTCATGAATTAAAAAGTTAGGGATAGCCGTTTCTAAATGCAGTGATGCTGCGGTTGCAACAGGGCCGCCACATACGTGAGCTTGAATTCGCACATCAAAAATATCAGCGTAGTCACATACTTTCTTAGTTTCGGTAAAACCACCGCACAAACCAATATCTGGCTGTAGAACATCAATACTTTGATCTTCTAAATATGGGCGCACTCCCCAGCGGTTATACAGACGTTCGCCACCAGCAATAGGCACATTAACTTTATCTGCTACTTTTGCGTGTAATGAGTGGTTTAGGTAGTTAACTGGCTCTTCAAAGTACATACAGTCAAATTCTTCTGCAATTTCACCCAACTGAATGGCTGTTGTCACGCCTGGTAAACTGTGGCATTCAAAAATAATATCCACTTCATCGCCTACTGCTTCGCGAATAGCTTGCATGCGCGCACGGTATAACTTCATTTCAGTACGTGAGATTATTTTTGTACGATCGTAATAAGTATTGCCGTCTTTATCGTACTGAATTGGATCTACTTTAACTGCATCATAGCCTTCGGCCATCGCTTTTAAAGCCGCTTCTGCATATTCTTGCGGCTGTACTAGCGCTTTAAATTCGCTATCCCAGTCAAACTGTAATTGCGATGCGTATGTACGTAGTTTGTCGTTAACTTTACCGCCTAATAATTGATATACAGGTAAACCAAGCGCTTTACCTTTAATATCCCAAAGCGCGGTATCAATTGCGCTCATTGCGGCATATACAACAGGTCCGCCGCCTAAACCCCAAAAGCTTTCACGTAACATACGTGACCATAGTTTTTCTGTTTGAAATGGGTCGTGGCCGATTAAAAAGGCGTCGGCCATTTCTTTAATCATAGCAGCTGCTGCACTGTGACCTAAATCGTAAGCAAGGCCTGCCTCGCCAACACCACTAATACCTTCGTCAGTATGAATACGTACAAATACAGGTGTCCAAGAAGGCCTATCAGGACAGTGAATATCAAATACTTCAACGCGATTTACTTTCATTAAAATTCCTTATTAACCGCTATGGGTTATTTTGCAAAACTAGAGTCAAGTCGGTACGCTTTACGCAACATCGCAGGCCACGCAAGTTGCCCTCCAGTGCTGCCGCTGTGTACTACGTTTGCTTGATTATAAATATTGTCGATTATGGGCTGCGGCACTTCAATAACCTCTTGCGAGCTTGATTGTAGCGCTAATTGAATTTCGCATGCGCGCTGTAAATCATAAAAGCGCATAAACGCATCGCCTACCGTTGGGCCTACCGTTAAGCCACCGTGGTTTACCAATAACATATGGTTAGTGCTGCCCAAATCATCTTGCAGTACTTTTCGTTCATCGTCGTTTACTGCTAGCCCTTCGTAGCCATGATAAGAAAGCGATGGCAGTGAAAACATTGAATATTGGCTAAGTGGTAACAAACCATTTTTTTGTGTAGCGACTGCGATTGTTTCTTTAGTATGAAGGTGAATAACACAATGAGCGTCTTCGCGTACCTCGTGAATCGCACTGTGAATAGTAAAACCAGCTGGATTAATACTAAATGGCGTATCGTCAATAATGTTGCCGTCTAAGTCGACCTTCACTAAATTAGAGGCAGTTACTTCATCAAAGGTTAAACCAAAGGCATTCACTAAGTAGTGGTCGGTGCCAGGCAAACGTGCTGATAAATGCGTATAGATTAAATCCCCCCAACGAAAGTGCTCTACCAGTCTATAACATGCGGCTAAATCAACACGAAGTTGCCACTCTTGTGCTGATACTTTATTTTTTAAATCGAGTTGGGGTAAATCAAACATAATAAGCCTTTTAAAACGTACATTATCAATCTGTACGAACAGATGTTTAGAAGTCTAAAGCAGTCTCTATTTTATAGCAAACACCAAACAAAACAGCCACACTATTGTGTGGCTGTTTATAAAGCTAAAATACCAATTGCATTCAAATGGTATAACTGCGTAAATTATTTTACGTTAGCGAGGTAATCTGCAATTGCGTCAAACTCTTCATCTGTTACCGTTGCAACCATTGCTTTCATGGCCATGGTCATACCGTTGTTACGTGCACCTGATTTAATGTCTTTCATTTGCGCTACTAAGTAGTCTTTATTTTGACCATTTAGCTTAGGGTACATACCCATAATTGGTGCTTTACCTTCAGCGCCATGACAGGTTTGACAATTTTTAGCGGTATAAAGTGCAGCGCCATCAGCAGCAGCTGCATTAAACGAAAAGCTTGCAGCTAAAGTAATACCCGCACCTAATAGTAGTGTTTTCATCTTGCTCATTGTATTTACTCTTCTTTTTTGACGGTTAGAAAAAACTGTTCTATTGATTGTAGTAAACAATCAAATAAAAAGCATACGTACGAAACGACGCTAGACGATCAACTTAACCAAAAACTGCTAACCCGTTTCTACTCGTTTATCTATCTTAACAAACAAAAATGAGCTTCCCCTTAATAACTTATTACCAAACTATATCATCTGGTACTTCAAAGTCTGCATATGGGTCGTCTTCATCTTTTGGCTTGTTTTCAGGCTCTACATGAAAAACAATATACTTTTCGTCAACTTCAGCCACTTTACGCGCAGGTTCATCGTCTAAAACGTAAAATTGCCCTTCTAGTACACAGATAGCTAAACGACCACCCGATAACGCTTTTTGCGTTTTCTCGTTGACATCGATATTTTTTACTTTGTTTTGATAAGTAAAATTAAATGTGCGCTCACCACGAATAGCGTCTTGGTTGTGATGCTCTAAAATTTGTTTAACACGCGCTTCTTGTTCGCGCTGCTTTAAGCTAACTTGGCGTGTTTGGTTAAGCTCTTCAGCCTTTTTTTGCTGCTCTAGCTTGGTTTGTTGGATGTGCTTTTGCAGATCACTTGGGTTACTAGTAGCCCCTTTCTTTTGCTTTTTTTGTTGCTTACGTTTTTCTGATTTAGCAACTTTAGCATTATGCGATGTTGTTAATCCTGCTTGAAGCAATTGGTCTTGTAATGAACCCATGGCTTTGTTCCACTAAAAACTAATATTAAGGTTATTTTAATCACCAACGAGTCTAAATAACAGCGCTATCGACATTAATCTAACAAACTAGTTAAAACAAACCATGATATAGCGCAAAGAGCGTGCTTTTAATTATGAATTAAAAGCAATTTTTAATACAATGCCGCCTAACCAATCAGCAAATGTACAAGGCATATAATGCGTTTACCTCACCTACTCGTTTGCTCGGTATTTATATTTTTTGTACTTTATGCGCCACAGCCCTTACTCAGTCTTTTTGCGAATGAGTTTAATGTAGCCCCTGCGGTAGCTGGCAGCTTAATGACCGCAACTATGCTGCCCTTGGCCATTGCACCACTTGTTTATGGTGTACTTTTAGCAAAACGCAACCCATTACTAGTATTGCGTATTGCAATGGTATTTTTAGGACTTAGTAGCCTGCTTTTCATTTATGTACCGAGCTTTGAACTTTTGCTCTTGGTTAGATTTCTACAAGGTTTAACGCTTCCAGCAGCTTTAACAGCAATGACCAGCTATATAGGCATGAGCTACAGCGCAGATGCCCTTCAAAAAAATATGACTCTGTATATTGGTAGCAGTATAGTTGGAGGTTACTTTGGCCGCGTACTCGCTGCTTTGTTTAGCGATTTGTGGCATTGGCAAAGTTTTTATTATGTTATTGCTTTTATGCTTATTTTTTTGGCTTTAACAATTAAGCATTCTCGCTTTTCAAACCCAGCTACACCGTCGCAGCTCTCCCCTCTAGATTACCTTAAACAACTTAAAGAAGGTGCTGTACTTAAAGTGTATGGCGCCGTTTTTTGTATGTTTTTTTGTTTCGCTGCGCTACTTAATTACTTACCGTTTATATTACAAAACACGTTTTTAATTACCAATACTCGTGACATAGGCTTAGTTTACAGTGGTTATTTAATTGGTGCTCTCGCCTCTATTACTGCACCTTGGTTGCTTAAAAAAACACCTTCAGCTTGGCATCTTTTAGTCGCTGTATTTGGTTTTTATAGTGTGAGTATTATTTTATTAATGAGCCACCAACTTAGCTTATTTTTAATCGCATTTACTTTGTTTTGTGGGGCAATGTTTGTAATCCATTCAACTGCAGCGCCGCTCGTTAACAAAATAAGTAAAGCCCCACCAAGCGTAACCAATGGCGGGTATGTATCATTTTATTACAGTGGTGGTGCATTAGGGTCGTTATTACCCGGTGTGGTATACCAACATTATGGGCAAACAGCGTTTATGTTTACGCTGCTTGCGGTTTGCTTATGCGGTTTATCGTTAATTGTGTGGGCTTATTTTGAGGGTAAAAATACAACTCGCGGTTGATGCTTTGTGTAATTAAAAAAAGTTTCTAAGTCAGCCTTGCTAAGCAACCATGTTTGGGTATTTTCAAATGGATGACAATGGAACAAATCGCCACCCCAAATATCTTGGTCAACCCATAAGCTCACTTCGTTTTGCTTATCATTTAAAAGAGCCAACATAGATACACACCCAGGAGCCACTTTTAAATATTTAGCTAGCCGCTCACTTGATGCAAACCCTAAGCGTGAAAGACCTTGCTGCTTTGACAATACCTTTAAGTCGAGTTGTTTATCGTGCGCTGTAATAACTAAAAAATGTCGCTTACCCTCATTGTCACGTAAAAATAAATTTTTAAGACGTGTACCTGGGCGCTCAATCATAAACTCATCAGCCGCTAAGCTAGTATGCAGCGGCGGATGCTCTATTACATCGTAATTAATATCTAGGTGCGCTAAAAGCTCTGCTAACTTAGTTTTATCAGCCAACATATTACAAACAACGTCCTCTTAATTGCACACTCAAATCTCGCCATATAACGTCATTGACTTCGTGTTCGTTATCGCAATACTGACGCTCTTTTAGCTCTTGATTTAATAACTCAACAGCTTGGTCTTCTAGCTGTAACTTTAAAACACTCGACTCTTCAAAATGCTCTTGCTCAATATATTGCTTAACCTCACCACGACTTGGTCTGTTATTAGGACCACGGTCAAGATTAAAGTTTTCACGATGCTTAGCTTTTACTGAAACAACATAAGCAAAAATTTTATTACCTTGCGCATCTTTTTTTTCATGAAACTGTTTGTTGTTTATTTCAAAAGGAGGCCCGTCACTTGACGCACAACCTGCGAGTAAAACCATCATCACTAGAACACTTTTTTTCATGTTTTTTGTCGTTTTAGTTTGTAATTAAGCCGAGTCTATCAAAATTTGTCATAAACAGTAAAAATTAGCGAAAAAATACTTGACCAAATTTATAAAAAAATTTAAAGTTCGTCCCGCTTGGAACTCAGCAGCCAAGTAATTACGTAAATCGTAATTTAGGAATGTGGGGCTATAGCTCAGCTGGGAGAGCGCCTGCCTTGCACGCAGGAGGTCAGCAGTTCGATCCTGCTTAGCTCCACCACTTTCCTACCTCCTCATCAAAAACCAAAAATTATTTTTTCGTAGTGTTAATTACTTTCTTTTCTAACTAATTTTTATAACTTTCAACTTGAGTCTTTACAACTTATTAGCTATATATAATGTCATATGTATTAATGCTTTAGGCTTATCATGGACACCCCTAAGCGCTCAACGTTAAAAAAACTTGCTGTTATTGGTTTGACTGCTGGCGCGATTACGCATGCTCCTTATGTTTTTGCCCGAAAAAAAGTCACTTTAAGAGTCCTTGGTACACATGTCACATTACAAGATGCTATTCGAAAACAAGCGATGAGCGACTTGGGTATTAATATCGAATTTACACCCGCAGGCAGTGCAGCCGTTTTACAAAGAGCGTCAATGGCCCCAAGCTCCTTTGATCTATACGAACAATGGTCAAATAGCATAAATGTGCTGTGGAATGCAGGCTCTATACAGCCAATAGAAAAAAAACGACTCACTTACTTTAATGAAATTAACAACCTCACTAAAACTGGAAAGCTCACCGAAAATGCAAATATTGGTGCAGGCGATGCTCCGTATAAATTATTAAATGTCCAACCCGATGGTACATTAAGCGAGCACGAAAGCGATCACATAAGCTTTTTGCCTTATGTGCACAATGTTGACTCTTTTGGTTACAACACTGATTTCATCAAACCAGGTATAGCTTACGAAACAGAAAGCTGGAGTTGGCTATTAGATGATACGAACCGAGGAAAAGTAGCCATTGTAAATGCCCCTACTATCGGATTATTCGATTTGGCCTTAGCTGCACAAAGCAAAGGCCTCATAAAATTTAATAATATCGGTTCAATAACGCGTTCAGAAATGGATCGACTCTTTAGTATATTACTTGATTTTAAACGCCAAGGTCACTTTAGTGGGTACTGGAACTCTGTGCCAGAATCAATCGAGTTTATGAAGAGCAAACGTGCGCATATAGAGAGCATGTTCTCACCAGCAGTAGCCGCGCTTAATAGCCAAGGTGTTAATGTGCGCTTTGCCGCTCCAAAAGAGGGTTACAGAGGCTGGCACGGTGTGATGTGCTTATCGTCACAAACACAAAATAGCGTTAAAGATGCTGCTTACGATTATATGAATTGGTGGTTATCAGGTTGGCCGGGGGCTTTTATAGCTCGTCAAGGTTATTACATTAGCAACCCTGAACGCTCAAAGCCACTACTGAGTTCTTCTGAATGGGACTACTGGTACGATGGTAAAGCAACTGAAATAGACTTACGAAATACCAACGGTGATATAACGATAAAAGCAGGAGAGGAACGAAATGGAGGTAGTTATCTCAAACGTTTCAGTAATGTTGCAGTATGGAACAGTGTTATGCCAACCTACGATTACAGTTTGCAAAAATGGCATGAGTTAATTAGTCGCTAATGAAAATTCGTTCGATAAAATCAAAAATAATTTTAGCTTTGTGCTTACTTATGAGCTTATTAGTACTGCAAAGCTATTTATTTAATTATTCACAAAAATCATTATTAAACTTACAAAAAGCACAACACAATGCACTGATGCAAAATGAAAGTGTAACGCGTTTAGAAAACGATGTTATTTCACTGCAAAGTCAGGCGATTGCTTATGTTGATAAAGCAAATCAAAATACAATCGAAAAATTCGACCTTTATTTAAATGAAGCAAATAAAAACCTCAATCTCTTAAAAAGCAATTCTGTAGAGCATTCTTTAGAGTATCAAAGTGCACTAAACAGACTTGGTGACTACCTAAGTAACTATCAAGACACGTTCAATCAAATTGTGATGAATCGAACTAAACGAGAGCAACTTTACATAACGCAATTTAAACAACCTATTACAGATCTAAAAATACAGATAACGAAATTAGAAACGCAAGCTTCCCCTAAAAGCAAAGCTATTTTTAGCGATATATTGCTTACTATAAGCAACCTAGAGCACGCGGTAGTAAGTTACCTGTATAAACCTAATTTTGACGAAGCACAAAATGTTAATAAAAACCTTGAGCATTTACACTCAAAATTAGCGAAAGCACCTAGCATAAGCAGTGTCTCCATGAACACGATTACAAACTTAAAGAAAGCCTACAGCCAATTAATGCTGCTGACACGTAGCTACACTTTTTCGATTAATGTTGTGCTTACTGGTATTGAAAACGAATTACTCTATTTAGCTAATCAAGTCAAAAAAACTGAAAAACTGAAATTTAATGAAACTGAAAAACAGCTCAGCTCCCACCTAATAAGCTACACAGAACAAGCGAATTTATTCGCTTTATTAATTACGATTATTGTTATATCAGTCGGCTACTTTATTTTTAGATCGGTCATTAAACCAATTACTCAGTTAACCACTTTACTAAACGATATGAGTAATGAAAAACAAGTTACGCTCAATAAAAACCATCATAATCAAAGCGAGATATCCGCAGTAATAAAAGCAGCAAATATGTTGTATCAAAAAAATCAGCAAACCAAAGAGTTACTGATTGAAACGCAGGCGTTAAATATCCAAATGGAGACTATGAACAAAGAGCTTACAGTTGCGATAGCACAAGCCGAAAGTGCTAACAAAACAAAAAGTGAC
This sequence comes from Pseudoalteromonas sp. 20-92, assembly GCF_030847595.1. NCBI lineage: Bacteria > Pseudomonadati > Pseudomonadota > Gammaproteobacteria > Alteromonadales > Pseudoalteromonadaceae > Pseudoalteromonas > Pseudoalteromonas sp. 20-92. The sequence goes on along the minus strand of NZ_JANJGQ010000019.1, from coordinate 29,217 downwards.
TTTGTGGCAAATATGAGTCACGAGCTGCGAACACCAATGAATGGCGTATTAGGTATGCTACAGCTTTTAAGAGACAGTACTTTACCTACTAAACAGCAACATTACGCAGACAAAGCATATTCAAGTGCACATAATTTACTGCATATCCTGAATAATATTTTAGATTTTTCTAAACTTGAATCAAAAAAAATAAAAATAGAAGAAATACCATTTACTCTCGACTCTATTGTAAAAAACACGGGCAATTTATTTAAAGATACCGCGAATCAAAAAGGCTTAGCACTTGAATTTAATCTACATGCTGACCCACATTTAGAGCTGATAGGGGATCCATTTCATCTGAACCAAATCATCAATAATTGCGTCGGAAACGCAATAAAATTCACTGAACATGGGAAAATTCATTTAATTGTAGAAACAATATCCCAACAAAAAAACATAATTGATTTAAGGTTTTGTATTAAAGATACAGGCGTAGGAATTGAACCTGAACAGGTCGAGAAAGTATTTAACTCTTTTTATCAAGGTGATGCTTCTATTACTCGCAAATACGGTGGCACGGGGCTTGGGTTAACTATTAGCCAACAATTTACAAAAGTACTCGGTGGAAAAATTCAAATTCGAAGCGAAAAAGATAAAGGCAGTGAGTTTTATTTCACCTTACCATTTAAACTTTCACCACAACACAGACAAAAAAAACGAGCCTTACTCATTACGCCACAAAAAGAACAAGCTGCCCAACTTGTGTCTTTACTCAGCAGTGTTGGAATAACACCCGAAACAACAGAAGAGCCGCTACGCGCTCTCGCTAAAATATCTCAACCAAGCTCTCCTTTTGATATTGTCATTTTGTCATTGACGCAAGAAGAAGCCAAAAACAGTATTATTCTTCAAAAACTCACTGAAAGCAGTCAGCTATCTAAAAACAATTTAAAAATCATCATAATAATTACGGATACCGATCAGCCTCACACCCAGCCAACACAAAAAAATGTACATATTATAAATAACAGTTACAAACAGTCGGATATCTTAAAATTACTTGCATCTGAAAGCAAAGCAAGCATCACCCCAAAGCCTGATAACTTGATTAAATTTACTGGTATAAAAGCACTCATTGTTGACGATAACCCTCTGAATATAGAAATCACCTCTGCAATGTTAAAAAAATTAGATCTAGACATTGTAACGGCAATGAACGGGCTGGAAGCCGTTGAGTGTGTTAAAAACAATATATTCGACATTATTTTTATGGATATTCAAATGCCAGTAATGGATGGTATTTTAGCCACCAGTAAAATTAGAGAAAATGGTGAAACACTACCAATAGTTGCATTAACCGCGGCAGTACTTCCTGAGGATAAAAAGGCAGCTATTGATGCAGGTATGAATGACTTTTTAACCAAGCCCCTCATTTTTGATATGCTATTTCAAAGCCTTGAAAAGAATTTATCAACGCCCCAAAGTGGTTTACTCATTAATATCCCTCTAGCACTTGATAACTTAGATAATAATGAACGTTTGCTAAATAAATTGATTACACAGTTCGCGATAGACTATGAAAACTTTATTGTAAAGTTTCAAAAGCTACAAGAAACTAATAATAATATTGAACTTGCCCGCCATGTTCATGCAATAAAGGGTTTAGCGGGCACTTTAGGATTAGAAGTTTTAGAGCAGCTAGCTAAAAAAATTGAATCTCAAATACGCAATAAAGAAGTTGTTTCATTTTCACTGTTTAGTGAGCAATTTGTAATTACTTTGCATGCAATTAAACAGTATCTAACAACTCAACGCCTTAGCGAAGATGTCAGTTTAGAGGGCAATGAAAATGCAAGCGAACTTACAACCCTTATTGATAAAATTTATGAATTAACAATTAACTCAAAGCCAATTCCTAGCGGCTTAGTAAGAAGCTTAAATGGCTTCACTTTGAAATCTCCCCATCCTTTACTCGGACTTAAGTCGGCAATAAATCAATTTGACTATCAATTAGTATTAGAGTTGATAAGCCAATTTCGTGATGACAATTTAAATTAGCCAAGCGTAAAAAACTAAGCTAGATTAGATATTAAAGACTCAAAAGGATTGAATGTGCATTCGATGTATCCGGCTAAAAATATTAGTGAAGCTCAAGATAAAAAACACAAACCCTTAGTGTTAATTGTTGATGATGAGCCAAATAATCTTCATGTATTAGTTGAAGGGTTACTTGCTGACTATGACGTAAGAGTATCTATTAGCGGCGAACAAGCCCTAACTTTTATAGAATCAACACGCCCTGATTTAATTTTGCTTGATATAATGATGCCGGGTATGGATGGCTATGAAGTATGTGAAATATTAAAATCACGCCAAAATACCAAAGGAATCCCCATTATTTTTGTGACAGCACTGACCACTGAAGACTCAGAAGAACATGGGTTTGAATTAGGTGCTATTGATTATATCCACAAGCCTTATAAACTTGCTTTAGTAAGAGCCAGAATTCGTACTCACATAACATCTCAGGGTATGTTAGACCGACTTATAGAGAAGAACTTTGACCTGCACGATAAGCTCCTTGAAATAGAATCTCTAGCACAAGAATTAAGTGAAAGAGAAGAGGAGCTTAAGCAATTATCATCTAAACAAAAGCTTTTCTATCAGGCGTTGGTGAGTACTGCCGATGGTGTTGTTATTACTGATTCCGGTGGTAAAATAATTGCTGTTAACCCTTCCTTTTGCCGTATCACAGGCTTTACTGAAGCCGAAGCGCTAGATATTAAGTTACATAAACTAAAACAAAATAACCAAGCAGGTATAAGCTTCAATAATGTTTGGCTCCACGCAAACAAAGCCGGCTATTGGAGCGGAGAGCTCGTTACGCGTCGTAAAAATGGTGAGCTATACCCTGAATTACTGACACTAAGTATGGTAAAAGGTGAACAAGACACAAATGTTCATTTCATTGGTGTATTTAGTGATATTTCGAGTTTGAAAGTAACTCAAGAACGCATTGACTACCTTACTTGGCATGACGAACTAACCGCTTTACCTAACCGAAACGGTTTTCTAAAGCAGCTAGAACAACAATTACAGCGATGTTCTTTAGACAATAACTATGCTTATATTTATATAATAGACATAGACAGCTTTCACTCAATTAATGATGGCCTTGGTTTGTTAGCAGGCGACAAAGTTCTTAAAGAACTTGCCAATCGTATCCATAATAAACTTGATAAAAAAGATGTTATTGCACGCTTAGGCAGCGATGAATTTGCCGCTTTGAGTAGTGTTGACAAAGGCGTTGGTCGACTAAGATCACAAGAAATTGCAGAACATAAGGCACAAGAGCTATTAAGAGTTATTAACGAGCCTTTCATAATTGATGATCAACAAATAAGTATTACGATTAGCATCGGCACCTATATTTTCCCTAGAGAAGATCAGTGGGAAAATGCAATTGAAACGATCCGAAACTGCGAAGCTGCTTGTTATAAAGCAAAAGAAAAAGGTGGTAATAGAGTTACTTTCTTTGATAACTCTTTTGGTGAACAGGCAAAGCGCCGCTTTGAAATTGAACAAGACTTACGAAAAGCAATATCGCAAAATGAATTAACACTTTATGTTCAGTCTCAATTTGATAGTCAGCAAAAGTTAAAAGGTGGCGAAGTGCTCTTACGGTGGATGCATCCTGAGAAAGGCTTTATTAGCCCCGCTGAGTTTATTCCTATTGCTGAAGAGTCAGACATTATTTATGAACTGGACTCATGGGTACTTACAAATTCTTTGTCGCTTATTCAACAGTTAGATGATCGTCATTCAACACTGAGCTTATCGGTAAATATTAGTGGTAGACACTTTCATGAAGCACGTTTCCTATCATTATTAAAAACTAAAATAGAGTTTTACGAAATAAAACCAAACCAGTTAACTATCGAAATTATTGAAGGCACCTTACTCAATCACATAGAGTCCGCCATTGAGGCGGTACAATACCTAAAAAACTTAGGTGTTCGTGTATCCATTGATGACTTTGGTACGGGTTATTCAAGTCTTACCTACCTCAAACAATTGCCTATTCAAGAATTGAAGATAGACCGCTCATTTGTGTTTGATGCGCCGACTGATAACAACGATAAATTAATTATTGATATGATTGTTAGCTTAGGAAAGCTATTTCAGTTGAAAGTTGTTGCCGAAGGAGTAGAGAATCAGTCCCACTTTGATTTATTCCAAGAGTACCCTGAAGTAATTATGCAAGGCTATCATTTGCATAAGCCAGAACCAGCAAGTGATTGGATAAAAAAATTAAAATAAACCACAAATACAAAAAAGCCGAGCAATGCTCGGCTTTATTACTTACATCGTTAATTTATTCACGAACTTGGCCTTCGCCATTTACTAAGTACTTCTCAGTAGTGAGTGATTCAAGCCCCATTGGACCGTATGCATGAAGCTTGGAGGTCGCTATACCAATCTCCGCACCTAGACCCAACTGTGAACCATCAGAAAAGCGAGATGACGCGTTAACCATTACTACAGAAGCATCAACACTGCGTTGAAATAACTCTGCGGCAGTTTGATTTTTAGTACAAATTACTTCGGTGTGGTTTGAACCGAACTGTGCAATATGCTCAACTGCTGCCGTAAAGCTTGGAACAACGCGAATAGCAATTTCTAAATCTAGATACTCTTCACCAAATTCATCATCAGCTAAAACGGTTGCGTTATCAAAATATTTAGCTGCAAAACTGTCTGCATTTATTTTCACACCTTCTTGGCGTAGTACGACTGCACACAGATTTAAAAACTCATCTGCCACACCTTGATGAACAACTAAGCCCTCTAGTGCATTACAAACACCGGTACGCTGCGTTTTACCATTAAGTAGTAAGTTAAGGGCAACTTCTAGATCTGCATCTTTATCCACATATAGATGACAAACACCTTTGTAATGCTGAATTACAGGAATCGTACTGTTTTCAGTAACAAAGTTGATTAAGCCTTCGCCGCCACGTGGAATAATTAAATCAATACTTTCGCGTTGCTGCATTAACTCCATTAATAGCGCACGATCTGGATCTGGAATCACTGAAATAAGTGATACTGGTAAGTTATGCTTTTCAAGTACGCTATGCATCACACTTGCGATAGCTTGTGAACTTCTAAGTGCTTCTTTACCGCCACGTAAAATTACGCCATTACCTGATTTAAAACATAATGCACCAGCGTCTGCTGTCACATTCGGGCGTGCTTCGTAAATCATACATACAACGCCAAGAGGTACGCGCATTTTACGAATTTTGATACCGTTTGGACGCTCGGTAATATCTCGTAGCTGACCAACAGGATCATCAAGGCTTACTATAACTTCAATGCCTTGTGCCATTGATTCAATACGCTCATCGTTTAACGTTAAGCGGTCGATCATTGAGGCAGCTAAGTTATTGTCGCGTGCTGCGCTTAAATCACTTTCATTTTCTTTTATTATAAATGCTTTTTGCTCTCTTAATGCCGCTGCCATTTCAACTAATACTTGGTTTTTAGTCTCGGTATCGAGTAAAGCAAGTGTATGTGCAGCTTTAGCTGCCTGACGTGAAATGTCCGTAATTAAACTCATGACTTCTCCAATAATGCGATATGTTTTTCAGATATAACTGGTCCAATTGAATCCTGCATTTTTTCGCTGAATTCACTCTGTTCGTTGTCTGCAATAAAGTTTAACAAACAGCTACTATAATTTGCGGTCGCTTTAGCTAGACGCGTACCGTCTTCACTTCGTACTAAAATGGTATCACCGATAGCAAATTCACCGTGTACTTCAACGATCTCATCGCCGCGAATACACCCAGTTTCACCTTCTAATGACTCATCAAACGACCCATCAACAACAACTTCACCTTGCTCGTTTGCTGTATGTGTCATCCAATGTACAGAATCTTGCATTGGCTTTTCGTATGGCGAAAAAATAGTACCTGGATTTTCTCCAGCTAATAATCGAGTAAATGTTTCTTCTTTAAAGCCATTAATAATATAAGTGGCTATACCGTGTGATGTTGCCTTTTCCGCAGCCTCTATTTTAGTTTTCATACCACCGGTGCCCACAGCACTCGTAGCACATCCTGCCATAGCATAAATAGATTCATCAATTGATTTTATTTCAGGTAATAAAACAGCATCGTCGTGCAAATTAGGATTTTTATCATATAACCCATCAACATCCGAAAAAATCAGTAAAGCATCTGCATCTGCTGCAGCGGCAACCATAGCAGATAAATTATCGTTATCACCTACTCGTAAATCGTCTGTTGTCACAGCATCATTTTCATTGATGATTGGTAGCACACCGTGCTCAAGTAACGTAAATACGGTTTCCCGAATACTTTGATAACGCTCATGATCACGTAAGTCACCATGAGTTAGTAGTAATTGCGCAGATGGAAAGTCGAAAAAACGGTCCCACATGGCAATCATTTCTGTTTGGCCTGCTGCCGCCATTGCCTTTTTCATTACAACTGAACGTGGTTTATCTGATGGAAACAAGTGCGCGCCAGCCGCTACCGAACCAGACGAAACCAGGATCACCTCAATACCACGCGCACGGCAACGAACAATAAACTGTGCGATGGTTAATATATAACGTGAACGGCAGCCATCGTGATCTGGTGCAATTAAAGCGCTGCCTACTTTAAGTACAATGCGTCGCCAATTTAACTTTTGCATAAATGCTCAACTTTCCATTTTATTTGCGCTCACTACTCGTGAGCTAAAACTAAGTAGCTAGGTATAAAACCTTGCTTCGAATTTATTTATCGTTTGACAGCACTTTTAAACGCACACAAAAAGGCCAAATCTAAAACGTTGTTTTAAATTTAAGCTCAGATATAAAGTAGCACCCACCCAGTGTTATGAGCAGTACCAATAAGAAAGTTTAAAAGTGTTGTTTATGCATCGCTGTAAAAAGCTGTGTGTGGCTTTTCTATTAACAACATACATAGAGCCTCTAGAGTCTGATACACCAACAGATAGGGTGAAGACTCAAGGACCGAGATTTAATCGCCACGATGGGGATTAAATATTGAAAAGTAATAGTTCAACTCAAACCTTTATTTGTTAAAAAAAATAAACAAACTTGTCCAGTAAAACCATACTTAAGAATTCGGAAAATAAAATTTTAACGTTCAGATACTAATTTAGTATCCAAAACATGATTATAAGCAGTAAAAATGACCGTAGTATTAACGTTCTACTATTTCAACCAACAATCTTAATTAGATAACTAATAATTCGAACTCGAAGTATAATACGCTAAATTACACAGTAAGATCAAGGCTAAAATTCAAACAGAGCTATTACACATTAATAATAAAATATATATTTTCATTATAAATCAACAAGATAATAGTAGTTAATCTGCTTTTATAAAGTCTTTGCATCCGAGATCCAAAATTAAAGCTCACTAATCTTTTATTAGCAGCTAAAATTGATTAGTAATATTTGAATTTCCCGTGTATACCCCTGTATTAACAATTAACAAAAGTTATACTTTTAAAATATATCGTCATAAATAAGGAATTCTTAATCTATGTCAGCAATTTATATAGCCGGTATCGCACTTTGCTCTGTACTTGCCCAGTGGGTCGCGTGGGCATTTAGAGTACCCGCTATTCTTTTTTTATTGCTTACTGGCCTTTTACTTGGGCCATTTAGTGGTGTTTTAGACCCTGATGCATTGTTAGGTGATTTACTGTTTCCAGTTGTATCACTAAGCGTTGCAATCATTTTATTTGAAGGTTCTCTTACTCTGCATTTCAGAGAATTAAAAGGGATTGGAAAAGTTGTAAGAAACCTTTGCTCAATCGGCATGCTTACTACCTGTATTATTATTAGCCTAAGCGCCTATTGGTTACTTGAGCTTAATTGGCGTGTAGCTGCAGTATTAGGTGCAGTGTTAGTTGTAACAGGCCCTACTGTGATAGCACCGCTATTAAACTCAATGCGCCCAACACAAGACATTGACCGCATACTACGCTGGGAAGGTATTGTAATAGACCCAATCGGCGCATTGTTTGCTGTATTAGTATTTGAAGCCGTAATGCTTGTAGGCCAAGGCGAAGTATTTAGCCACACTATTATTGCTTTAGTTAAAACCCTCGGCGTTGGTTTAAGTATTGGTGTTGCTGCAGGCTGGCTAACAACACTATTAATGCGCCGCGAATGGCTACCATTTGAATTACATAAGTTTGGAATTTTAGCGTTAGTACTCATTAGTTTTTCTGTATCAAACTATTTAAGCCATGAATCGGGTCTTTTAGCTGTGACAGTATTTGGCATTTGGCTTGCTAACCAAGACGATTTAGAAATAGATTCTGTACTTGAGTTCAAAGAAGACTTGTCGATGATATTAATATCAACGCTGTTTATTTTACTTGCAGCACGCTTACAGCTCTCTGATTTAATGATGCTCGACAGCGATGTATTTATATTTTTAGCCATCGTACTTTTTGTTGCACGCCCACTATGTATTGCTATTTCGACCTTTGGTACTGACCTACCAATGAAGTCTCGCTTGGTACTTGCTTGGATAGCTCCACGCGGTATAGTCGCCGCTGCCGTTGGATCGGTATTTGCACTTAGTATGATGGAGTCTGGTGTTGCTGATGCTGAAAAAATGGTACCTCTCATATTTACAGTAATTATAATTACCGTTGTACTACAGAGCTTAACTGCGATTCCTGTTGCTAAACTTTTAGGTGTACGCCAACCATCGCCAAATACGATTTTGATTATTGGTGCAAACCATGTTGCACGTGCCATTGGCCGAGGCTTAAAAGATCAAAATATTCCTGTTCATTTATCAGACCCAGCATGGGAAAACTGTAGAATGGCACGTATGGATGGCTTAGCGTGTTATTACGGTAACCCGCAATCGGAGCACGCCGAACGCTATTTACCACTAACTACTATTCGCAGTGTACTAGCACTCTCACCTAATCGTCATCACAACGCGTTGGGCGTCCAATATTTTTCTCACTTACTTAATGAGAAAAATGTATTCTCATTGCGCTCTTCAACGTCGCACGCTAAAGCAAATAAAGACAGCGCAACGTTTTTATCACGACAAATACTTTTTGGTGACGAAGGGTCATATGCACGCTTAAGCAGCATTATAGCTAAAGGTGGTAAAGTTAGTTCAACACGTATTTCTGATGAATTTAGCTGGGAGCAATATCTAGAAATGAACCCTGAGGCTATACCACTGTTTATTCTCATTGGTGATAAAGACAGTGATGAGGATACACCAATTAAGCTCAGACCGTTTACAATCAACATGGAAAAACCGCCGCAAGAAGGCGAACGCGTTGTTGCATTACAGCCGCCTAAAATGTCAGTTTTAAAAGACCCGCAAACAAAGGCTAAAGAAGACAGTTAAATACTTTTACAGCCTGTAAAAACTAAAAAACCCTAACTTAAAAAGTTAGGGTTTTGTTTTTTAAAGCCATTAAATAGGAAGACGAGCTCGAGCAACCACACTTGCTGGCATTTTTTCAGCTAATTGAGTAAGTGAATGTTCAATTTTTTGATGGGTTGCCTTATCTGCCACCATAGAGTTAAACAACCATCGATACGCATCTTCAAAGTCTCGTGGACTACCAAAGCCATCATTAAATAATTTAACCAAGCGCAACTGAGCTTTTAAATTGCCTTGCGATGAAGCTTCACGTAAATACGTAATTGCCATCGCTTTATCTTGTTGCACTAATCGGCCAGTGTCGTAGTAACGTCCTAGTTGCTCTAATGCTGCCGCTAAGCCCTGCTGGGCAGCTTTACGCATATAATACACACCTAACTCTACATTGCGATCAACGCATACGTTATAAGCCAGCATATCGCCATATAAAAACTGATAAGACGGTAACGCCATTTTATTGGCTCGTGCTTCTATATCTTGCACTAACTGGCAATCATCAGCCTTTACGCGCTGTAAATGGACATTTTTATTTATCAATGCAATCAACTCAGGCTCAGTGTACAACGGCACAGCAGCAGATGTTTCCTCAGCTAAGCTATTGCCACTTATGAGTAAAGAGAGTGATGTTAGCGATATTGCCAACATTGAATTACAAAATAATAAACGCATATTCGCCACATATAAAAATGATATCTACAAAATACTATACAAAGATCGTTCCAAAGTGAATTTTAGGCACAAAAAAAGCTGCACTAGGCAGCTTTTTTTAATCTAATAGTAATTACGCAAACGGGTTGCGAAGTACCATAGTCTCTACACGATCTGGGCCTGTAGAAATAATATCAATTGGAACACCCGTAATTTCTTCAATACGCTTGATGTAGTCAATTGCAGCTTTTGGTAAACCGTCAAGACTTGTTACACCAACTGTGTTCTCTGACCAACCTGGCATCTCTTCGTATACTGGTGTTACTTTATCGTAACCTTCAGCTGCTAATGGCGTTACGTTAGTAACTGTACCATCTTCGAGCTTGTAACCAATACAGATTTTAAGTGTTTCTAAACCATCTAAAACGTCAAGCTTAGTTAAACAAAAACCTGAAATACTGTTGATTTGAACTGCACGGCGCATAGCCACTGCATCTAACCAACCAGTACGACGAAGTCGACCTGTTGTTGCGCCAAACTCATGGCCTTTATCGCCTAAATGCTTACCAACTGGATCTTGTTTATCAAGACCATCGTAAAGCTCTGTAGGGAAAGGACCTGAACCAACACGTGTCGTGTACGCTTTAATAATACCTAGAACGTAATCAAGGTTTAATGGACCAAAACCTGCACCCGTCGCAACGCCACCAGCGGTAGTATTTGAAGACGTTACATAAGGGTAAGTACCGTGATCGATATCAAGTAACGTACCTTGTGCACCTTCAAATAAAATGTTTTCGCCTGCTAAACGCGTTTGATCTAAAAGCTCAGTTACATCTACAACCATTGCTTTTAAGATATCAGCAACAGCCATTGCATCATCAAACGTTTTTTGGAAATCTACAGCATCTACTTTGTAGTAGTTAACTAAAGTGAAGTTATGGTATTCAAGAACTTCTTTTAATTTAGTTGCAAATAATTCCGGATTAAACAAGTCACCTACACGTAAACCACGGCGCGCCACTTTATCTTCGTACGCTGGACCGATACCACGACCGGTAGTTCCAATTGGCTTATCGCCACGAGCAGTTTCGCGGGCTACATCTAATGCAACATGGAAAGGCAAGATTAGTGGACATGCTTCGCTTATTAAAAGACGCTCGCGTACTGGTACGCCACGCTCTTCAAGCATGCCAATTTCTCTCATTAGCGCTTCTGGTGATAAAACTACACCATTACCAATCACACATTTAACATTGTCACGTAATACACCCGATGGAATAAGGTGTAGAACCGTCTTTTCACCTTCGATAACTAAAGTATGACCCGCATTGTGGCCACCTTGATAACGAACTACTAAAGATGCTTTGTCCGTAAGGAGGTCAACTACCTTACCCTTACCTTCGTCACCCCATTGGGTGCCTAATACAACAACGTTTTTACCCATTGTAAATTCACTTAGAGAAAATTAGGACGAGATTTTACCAGAAAACTAAAGTAAAGATCACCCCTGTTCAGCTTATTTTTTCCGCGTAGTTTTTTTTAAACCTAAACGATAGCTAATAACCACATAAATAACAGTAATTTAAACTATTAAGTACCCATTAACAAAAAGCCCCGCAAATGCGAGGCTTTTAACTTTTAAATACTTAATGCAAAGCTTATTGAGCTTTAGCACCTTTCATATATTGGAAGAAGTCGCTATCTGGTGAAAGCACCATAACGTCTTGCTTATTTTTAAAAGTCTTTTTATATGCTTCTAGCGAGCGCACAAAACTAAAGAATTCAGGGTCTTTATTATATGCATTTGCATAAATCCCAGCAGCGTCTGCATCACCTTGACCACGTACAGAACGAGAATTACGCTCTGCATCAGCAAGCATAACCGTTACACGGCGATCGACACCGGCACGAATAGTTTCAGCTTTTTCTTGACCTTCAGAACGATGCTCTTTTGCAACGGCAGTACGCTCAGCGCGCATACGTTGATAAATAGAGCTACTGACTTCTTGAGGTAGGTTAATTTGCTTAACGCGTACGTCGAGCACTTCAATACCTAACTCGCGTGCACTTTCAGAAGCTTGTACTAACGCCTCTTCCATTAACTCGCTACGCTCACCTGATACAATTTCGCGAATAGTTCGCGTACCAAAGTTAGTACGCAAGCCATTATTTACTTTTTGTTCAAGTAACGTTTCAGCATATTGCTTATCGCCACGAGCACGTAAGTAAAAAGTGCTAAAATCGTTTACACGCCATTTTACAAATGAATCAACAATTAAGTCTTTCTTTTCACTTGTAACAAAGCGGTCTGGCGTACCATCTAATGTTTGAATACGCGCATCAATACGTCGTACTTGGCTAAAAAACGGAACTTTAAAGTGTAAACCAGGGCTGTAAACAACAGCACTGTCTTCACTGTCTTTTTGTACTTTGCTAAATAGCAAAACAATTGCTTTTTGCCCTTCAGGTACAACAAAGACTGACGAGAAAGACATCACAATGGCAGCTAATAGTATTACTAAACTAAAGTTTTTCATTATGCTTATCTCCCTTCATTAAAGCGATCATTGTTAAAGCGGTCATTACCACCATTAACAGTGCTATTGCGTGATGTATTCACTTTATTACGTAAATCTTGAATATCACTTGAGCTTGGTAGAGCAACACGTGTTGCTGTGCCTTGCTTATCCATGATCTTATCAAGCGGTAAATAAATCATGTTATTACCACCTTTCACATCAACCAATACTTTAGAACTACTCCCTAACACTTCTTCCATTGCATCAATGTATAAGCGCTCACGAGTAACTTCTTTAGCTGCTTGATATTCAGGTAATAACTTTTCAAACCGAGCCACTTCACCCTGTGCTTCTAAAGTTATACGCTCTTGGTAACCTTCAGCTTCCTGCGTCATACGTGTTACTTGACCACGTGCACGAGGCTCAATTTCACGGGCGTAGGCCTCTGCTTCACGAATGAAACGTTCTTCATCTTCTTGTGCAGCAATTGCATCATCAAATGCATCTTTAACTTCAGTTGGCGGACGAGAATCTTTAAAGTTAACGTCAGTTACAATTAAACCCAAGTTATATGGTTCGATAATCTTATTAAGCTCATCCCATGTATTTTGACGAACAACCTCACGACCATTAGTCAAAACTTGGTCCATTTTGGCATGGCCCACAACATAGCGCAGTGCGCTATCTAATGCTTCTTCTAAGCTGCTATCAGCATTAGTTACACTAAATTTGTAAAGGTATGGGTCAATAACTCGGTATTGCACCTGAAACTCAACGCTTACTACATTTTCGTCTTCAGTTAACATAAAGCCAGTAGCTGATAGTGAACGAACTGCTTCAATATCGACTGGGATCACTGTTTCAATAAACGTCATTTTCCAACGCAGACCTGGATCTGCAATTCGGTCATATTTGCCAAATTGAAGAACCACACCACGCTCGGCTTCTTTTACCGTGTAAATACCACTTAACGCCCATACAATAACGGCGATAATAAGTATAAATGAAATACCGGCTCCGCCAAGTCCACCACCGCTACCATTGCCGGATTTTTTCCCGCCAAATAAGCCGCCGAACTTGTTACTAAATTTACGGAACACCTCGTCTAAATCAGGTGGGCCTTGATCACGTCCGCCTTTATTATTCCACGGATCTTTGTCATTGCCATTATTACCCGGTTCATTCCAGGCCATAGCTATACTCCATTGTTATCTAAATAAATTAGGAAATTGTGTTAAATCTAACAAATCTACCGCGTTTCTCATACAAAAACCGACATTTAAACGTCAATTTTTAATTACGGCTGATAAAACCAGCAATTTCAGGACCAAATTCTTTAATTAAACGATTCCACTCAACCATAGGCATTCTAACATCTAACAGCCAATTACCTTGATCATCAAATCGCTCTTCATGCACTGCATTTAAACTAAATAATGCAGCCCTTAGGCGACCATACAATGGCGTAAGAAATAAGGTTTCGTTAAACATTTTCTTAGCAAGTAACTCACTAATGGCCTCACTAAGTAATTCACAGCCTTCACCAGTCTGGGCGCTAAGCCACACCCTTATAGGTTGTCCTTCGTCATCGCGATCAATACGGGGAGCTACGTTATCTAGCGCATCAATTTTATTATAAATTAATAGCTGTGGTACTTCATCGGCTTCAATTTCTTTAAGCACAGATTGTACTTGTTCAATATTTTCTTGAAGACGAGAGTCTGCTGCGTCAATTACATGTAGCTGTAAATCAGCTTCACGTGTTTCAGTAAGCGTTGCTTTAAAAGCCGCGACTAAGTCATGCGGTAAATGACGAATAAAACCAACCGTATCCGCTAAAATAACGGGGCCAACATCACCTAATTCAAGCTTGCGTAAAGTTGGATCAAGCGTTGCAAACAACTGATCGGCCGCATATACGTCTGAGTGTGTAATACGATTAAATAACGTAGATTTACCCGCATTCGTGTAACCCACTAACGATACAGTAGGTATTTCATTACGTGTACGAGCTCGCCTACCTTGTTCGCGCTGTACAGCTACTTTAGCCAAACGCGCACGAATATTTTGAATACGAGCACGAAGTAATCGTCTGTCGGTTTCAAGTTGGGTTTCACCTGGCCCACGCAAGCCAATCCCGCCTTTTTGACGTTCAAGATGGGTCCAGCCTCGAATTAATCGAGTTGACATATGGCGAAGTTGTGCCAATTCAACCTGCAGCTTACCTTCATGGGTACGTGCACGTTGGGCAAAAATATCAAGAATTAGCGTCGTTCTATCAAGTACACGACACTCACAAACGCGTTCTAAGTTACGCTCTTGTGACGGTCTGAGTTGATGATTAAAAATAACGACATCTGCATTGTGGATTTTGACAATTTCAGCTATTTCTTCTGCTTTACCGGTACCGACGAATAGTTTCGGATGTGGTGCTTGACGGCTGCCTTGCACAACCGCCAAACTACTAACACCAGCAGAGGATACCAACATTTCTAATTCATGAAGATCTTCACGATCTCCTTCTTTAGGTAAGTCGATATGAACTAAAATTGCCTGTTCGCCGGATTCATAGCGGTCAAACAAGCATTACGCTCCTAATTAAAAGTTTCCAGCTTCTGGCTCTTCAGTGCTCTCATCCCCTTGAACACCTTGGAAGTTGACTGCGCGAGCAGGTACAACTGTTGAAATTGCGTGTTTATACACCATTTGGTTTACAGTGTTTTCAAGTAAAATAACAAATTGGTCAAATGACTGAATTTTACCTTGTAATTTTATGCCATTTACCAAAAAGATTGATACTGGAATGCGCTCACGACGTAGTGCATTCAAAAATGGGTCTTGTAACGATTGGCCTTTTGCCATGTTATTATTCCTTCGTTCTAGGTGTTATTATAATTAAGTGGCTGAACTTATTTAACAAAGCTAAATTTTGTTCAACTACTACTAGCTTAGCGAACTTACTACACGATGCAAGTTTTCTTCATCACCTGTTGTTAACCAAGTAACATCAGGCCAGCTTCTCAACCAAGTTAATTGGCGTTTGGCCAATTGACGTGTAGCAGCGATGCCGCGAAAAACCATTTCATCATGGTCTATCTCACCCGCAAGGTAATCCCACATTTGTCTATAACCTACACAACGAATAGAAGGCATATTGGGGTGTAAATCCTTACGTAGATATAGGGTCGAAACTTCATTTTCAAACCCCTGATCAATCATTATTTTAAACCTTTCTTCAATTCGCGCATGTAATTCACTGCGTTCTTGCGGTGCAATCGCAAATTGATGAAAAGTATAAGGTAAAGGTGGCTGTTTTTGCTTTTGCAACTCAGTCATGGTTTTACCAGTTAATCCGTAAACTTCTAAAGCGCGATTAATTCTTTGTGAATCATTTTCACTCATTTTTTCAGCTGCTTTAGGGTCAACTTTAGCTAATTCTTTATATAAATGAGGCCAGCCAAATTCTTTAGCTTGTGCTTCTAATTCTGCTCTTATTACTGCATCTGCTTCAGGCAAAGGCGATAAACCATCAATTAAAGATTTGAAGTACAACATTGTACCCCCAACCAATACAGGCACTTTACCTTGTCTATGGAATTCGTCAATTTTTTGCACTGCATCGCGCCTAAAATCTGCAACTGAATACGTTTCACTCGGGTCAAGTAGATCAATTAAATGATGTGGAGCTTTAACAAGTTCTTCTGCATCGGGTTTTGCAGTTCCAATGTTCATATCTTTATACACTAACGCTGAATCAACGCTGATTATTTCTGTATTTAAATGCTCGCACAGTGAGATAGCCAATGCTGTTTTACCAGCAGCAGTTGGACCCATTAAAAATATAACTGGTAAATTACTCAACACTGATACCTTAATCTAATTGCGTTAAATAGTGATTTAACTCTATTTTAACTGCTTTTTCGCGTAAGCGTTCAATAGTTTGCGGATTATTTTGTAAGCGCATTTGTTGCGCTAAAAATACATTGCTCAAATAAAATCGAGTTGGTACACATTGCATCTGCCACGCTAACCAGTTCTCTATATTTTCGAGTCCTGCTTTACATGCATCAAGCAGCTCACCTATTGCTGTACTTACATCAAGTAAATATAAACACGCTGGTAATTTTTTAACCATTACAAACTGTTTTTCTATTACGAGTTCAAAACCAAGTAAAGTAAACCAAGATTGCTGAGCCTTTATAAGCAAGCAATCTTCTTTGTCTAGGCTTACCCGCACAGGTAACAAAAGGGCTTTCCCTTCTAAGCTCCCAAGCTCCTTGATTTGATTATGCCAATCATCCACTAATACATATTTGAAATGTGAGCAATACAATTGCTGCTCTGCACTAAATACACACGCACCTTCATTAACACTAATGATAGAAACCATCTGTAAAGTATTATGTGTTTGTGCTGGCTCTAACGGCTGTTGTACAGCAGGTATGTTTACTGCATTGTCAAAATGCGCAGCGTGTTGCTCACTCACACCTTGATAAAATGCATTTACATCATGATGATTCGCACTTGATGTAGCGCGATATGTCCCACTCCCCACGCCACTTCGTGTGCCTGATGACGAACTACCTGTCGTTCCAGAATAAGAAGGCTGTAGTTGCGATTTAGGGTAATCAAATACTCCATCGCTCTCTATATTATTACCGCTACTATCTGTTGGGCTTGTGAACACAGAAGAAAATTCAGTTTCAGTGCTTACTGACTCGCTAGTAAACTCCCCTTGTAATGGCACGACTACTTGCTTAATAGCTTGCAATATAAAATCATGAATTAATCGCCCTTGATGAAAACGCACTTCATGCTTAGCAGGGTGAACATTTACATCGACCTGTCGTGGGTCAATATCAATATAAATAACAAACCCAGGTAGCTCTTGCGTCCCACTCACCTCTTCAAACGCTTGGCGTATCGCATGTAAAATAAGCTTATCGCGCATCATGCGATTATTCACATAAGTGTACTGAGTAGTATTCGCTGAGCCTACAGGCAGCACCCAACCATGCAACTGTAAACCGCCTTCTCCTGATTGAATATGCAAACCTTGCTCGGCAAAGGCCTTGCCTGCAACTTGTGCTACGCGTGTTATAGCCTGAGAGGGATCAGTTTTGGCACGATACTGCCTTACTACTTTTTCGTTGTGAGTTAGTGTAATAGAGACATCAAAGCGACTAAGCGCAATACGCTTTATCAACTCATCAATATGGCTGAATTCAGTTTTTTCGGTGCGTAAAAATTTACGACGTGCTGGAGTATTAAAAAATAAATCTTTTACTTCAATGGTTGTGCCATCGGGGTGCGCTACTGGTTTTACTTGCACGGCCATGTCGCGGCCTTCTGCAAAAGCTTGCCAAGCTGCTTCTTGCTCTTTTGGTTTTGAGCTCAGCGTTAAACGCGACACAGAACTAATTGACGCAAGTGCTTCCCCTCTAAAACCAAGTGAGCAAATGTTTTCAAGGTCATCAAGTGATTTTAATTTACTTGTTGCGTGGCGAGAAAGCGCGAGCGTTAGCTCATCTTTACTTATCCCAGTGCCATTATCACGAATACGAATAAGTTTGTGGCCGCCGCGCTCTATATCTATTTGAATACGGTTAGCACCAGCATCTAAACTATTTTCGACTAGCTCTTTTACTACCGACGCTGGACGCTCGACCACTTCGCCTGCAGCTATTTGGTTGGCTAAACGCGCGGGTAATATTTCAATATTCATGGAACTTCCTAGCAAACATTGCGCTGATAATAATGACTAACTTTGCGGTATATCAAGCTCTTGCCCAATAAATAAAGTATTAGAGCTTAGTTTATTAACTTGCTTTAATTTACTGACCGTAATGCCATAACGACTTGCCAACATACTCAAAGACTCTCCAGGGCGTACTTTATGTTTTGTTGGGTATTGCGACTTTAATTTGGCAAATAAAGAATCATCAGGTGGATTTTTTAAATAATAATTTTTAATTGAAGTAAATATCGCTTTAGCTAAACGCTCTTGATGATTAGCGCTTTTAAGTAATTTTTCTTCTCGCGGGTTAGATATAAACCCCGTTTCTACCAAAATAGATGGAATGTCTGGTGACTTAAGTACAGCAAGGCTCGCGTGTTGCGGATCTTTTTTATGCAGTTTGGCAACTTTACGCAACTCTTTAACCACCTCGTCGGCCACACTTAAGCCAGTTTTCATCGAGTGGTCCATCGACATATCAAGCAATGCTTGTGCTAGATATTTTTCATTAGCGGCATCTTTCATCACATCAGCAGCACCACCTAAAAGCTCAGAGTGCTTTTCTTTATCTTCTATCCATTTACCTATTTCTGAATTAGCACGCCTTAATGATAACACCCAAACAGAGGCACCATTTGGTCCTGGGCTTGTAAATGCATCTGCATGAATAGAAACAAAAAAATCGGCCTTTTTTTCACGAGCTCGATTAGTACGCGTATTGAGTTTTACAAAATAATCACCGCTTCGTACCATACGTGAAATCATACCGCGCTCACCGTCGATCATACGCTCTAATCGCTTTGCTATTTGCAATGTGACTGTTTTTTCGTACGTGCCTGATGGACCTATGGAGCCAGGATCTTCGCCGCCATGGCCTGCATCAATTGCAATAACAATGTCGCGTTCTTGACTTAATTGGCGATTTTTAGCCGCTGTTTGTGCAGGTGATACAACAGTTTTTGCTTGGCTCTTATTATATAAATCAACAACGAGTCTATTTTTATAAGGACCAGTAGGTGCTAAAGCAAACACAACAGGCTTTACTGGTGCGTTTAATTCAAACACTAACCGTACACTGTGCTTATTTTTAGGTTTTGAGTAGCGTAGCTTGCTCACTATTTGATGTTTTGGTGGTACACCTGGCAGTATTTTTAACTCGCTAGTATTTTCTAAATCGACCACTAAGCGGCTAGGGCTTTTTAGCATAAAATAACTAAAGTCGGGCTTGTCATTTAAATCAAACACCACACGCGTACTGTCTGGTGATGGCCATACACGTACGCTATTAATCGTATTTTTCGCCCACAGCGGCAGGCTTATGGTAATAACCATAAGGTAAATAAAGAGTTTAACTGCACCTCGACTCATTTGATAATTACTGCCTTCACTATTTTATTGTTTTTTATTTAGTTTTTCGACAATTGCTACACCGCGATCACTCGCACTATTAATAACAATTTTACGTTCGTTACCCACATAGCTTAGGGTAATATCTAAATCAGGCACAGGAATAAATTCGCCACCTTTTTCAGGCCATTCAACAACACAAATTGCATTTGCTGAAAAATAATCGCGTATTCCCATGTATTCGAGTTCTTCAGGGTCGCCTAAACGGTATAAATCAAAATGATAAACATTTGCTCGTTCAAGCTCATAAGGTTCTACTAACGTATATGTGGGGCTTTTAACCTTACCAGCATGGCCAAAGCCTTGCACTACGCCACGGGTAAACGTGGTTTTACCAGCACCTAAATCGCCATGTAAATAAATCACCGCACCTTGCTCTATAATAGCTGCAACTTGGTTCCCCATAGTAACGGTTGCCACTTCATCATTTAGGTGTGATTCAAAACTACGCGTCATTACTACCTCAAAAATTTACTTAAAAGCGCATGTTTGCCAATCATACCAGAATATTTATTTAAGGCGATAAATTGCAGTTTCAGGCATAAAAAAACCGGCCTAAGCCGGTTTTTTAAAACGCTAGAATTATAACCCTAATTTCTTCTCAAGATAGTGAATGTTAGTGCCACCATTTTGGAAGTTTTCATCTGCAAGAATTCTCTTATGCAAAGGAGTATTAGTTTTAATTCCGTCAATTACTAGCTCGTTAAGTGCATTGCGCGCGCGGGCAATAGCTACGTCACGGTTTTCACCGTAAGTAATTAACTTACCAATCATTGAATCGTAATGCGGTGGAACCGTGTAGTCAGCGTAAATATGGCTGTCCCAACGAATACCTAAACCACCCGCTGGATGGAAACGGGTAATTTTACCCGGTGACGGGATAAACGTTTCAGGATCTTCAGCATTAATACGACACTCAATAGCATGACCACGAATAACAACGTCGTCTTGAGTGAATGATAATGGCTGACCCGCTGCAATTTTTAACTGCTCTTTCACTAAATCGATACCAGTAACCATTTCAGTTACAGGGTGTTCAACCTGAATACGTGTATTCATTTCGATGAAGTAAAACTCGCCGTTTTCGTATAAAAACTCAAACGTACCTGCACCGCGGTATCCAATTTCAATACATGCACGTGTACAGCGCTCGCCAATGAATTTACGCGTTTCAGCAGTAATTCCTGGTGCTGGCGCTTCTTCAACTACTTTTTGGTGACGACGTTGCATAGAACAATCACGTTCACCTAAATGTACTGCATTACCTTGGCCGTCAGCTAATACTTGAACTTCGATATGGCGTGGGTTTTCAAGGAATTTTTCCATGTAAACCATGCTATTACCAAAGAATTGCTTAGCTTCTTGCTGTGTTAATGCAATTGAATCAATAAGTTCAGCTTCGCTGCGAACAACACGCATACCACGACCACCACCGCCACCAGCAGCTTTGATGATTACCGGGTAACCGATACGCTTAGCGATTTGCATGTTGCGTTCTTTATCATCTGATACTGGGCCGTCAGAGCCGGGAACACATGGAACGCCTGCTTTACGCATTGCTGCGATAGCAGACACTTTATCACCCATAAGACGAATAGTGTCGCCACGAGGGCCAATAAATACAAAACCACTTTGCTCAACTTGGTCGGCAAAATCAGCATTTTCTGCAAGGAAACCGTAACCAGGATGAATCGCTACAGCGTCAGTTATTTCAGCCGCAGCAATAATGCGCGGAATATCTAAATAACTTTCAGTTGCTGAAGGTCTACCAATACAGATGGTTTCATCTGCAAGCAATACATGCTTAAGATCGCGATCTGCCGTTGAATGCACAGCAACCGTTTTGATCCCAAGCTCTTTGCAGGCGCGCAATATACGAAGTGCAATTTCACCTCGGTTTGCAATGACTACTTTATCTAACATTAGAGTTGGCCTTTTAGGTTACGCTATTATTCAATGATGAATAGAGGTTGATCAAATTCTATTGGCTCGCCATTTTCAGCTAAGATAGCTCTTACTGTACCGGCTTTATCTGATTCAATTTGGTTCATCATTTTCATAGCTTCGATAATACAAAGTGTATCGCCAACTTTAACTTGCTGACCTACTTCTACATATGCTGGCGCTTCAGGGGACGCAGCTGAGTAAAAAGAACCAACCATTGGTGATTTAACTTGATGACCCATAGGCTCAGCTGGTGCTGCTGCTTCAACAGCTACAGGAGCCGCTGCAACTGGTGCTGCTGGCGCTGGTGCATATTGCTGTGGAGCAAATTGCGGGTAACCTGGGCCTGCGCTCATATTGTTACGGTTAATACGTACTGATTCTTCACCTTCAGTGATTTCTAGCTCAGCAATACCTGATTCTTCTACTAATTCGATAAGCTTCTTTATCTTGCGAATATCCATTACACGACCCGCCTGTTAGTTTGTGTGTTAATTTAAAATTAAATTGCGTTTTGCAACCGGTTAACTGCTGCATTTAATGCTGCGTGATAACCCATTGCACCTAATCCACATATCACGCCTTGTGCCACATCAGAAAAATACGAATGATGACGAAAGGCTTCACGTGCGTGCACGTTACTTAAGTGCACCTCAAAAAACGGAATATCAACACTTAACAGTGCATCACGTAATGCGACGCTAGTATGCGTAAATGCAGCTGGGTTGATAATTATGTAATCAACCGCTTGCCAAGCATCGTGAATTCGTTCGATGAGTACTTGCTCACTATTACTTTGAAAATGCGTTAACTTAACATCTAGACTATCAGCAGCACTGGTTAGTTCGTTCATAATCTCACTGAGCGTCTGAAAACCGTATTTGTCCGGTTCACGTTTGCCAAGCATGTTTAAATTTGGACCATTTATAACCAAAAGGTTAAATTTTGCAGCCATAATACGCGATATATCCTATAAGTAATGAGTTAAGCGGTTACTAACTAATTTTTCACTTTTAAGTAAGTAAAAAAAGCAATGTAGCAACAATTTCTCACGTTAACCAACTATTATAGTGATTTCGACGTAAATAGCAGCAAAATACTGGTCTTATCAGTGTGATGGGTACAGGTATCAAAAGAATAAAGAAGGTGCCACTTAATCAGTATAGGTGGCACTATTGCACTATTATTGTGCACTGGCGCGCACTATAGCTAGGTGTTTAGCAAAATCATCAGCGTTTAAAAAGCCAGTCACTCGTTGCATACTAAGCTCTTGCCCTTGAGTATTAAAAAACAAAATACTAGGTAAACCAAACACGGTGTACTCTTCCATTAGCTCAATTGTTTTATTGTCACTGTTAGTTAAATCAACTTGAATTAGCTGATAATGGCTAAATTCACTTTGCACTTTGGCATCTGGAAACGTGTAATGCTCAAACTCTTTACACGCCACACACCAGTCAGCATATAAGTCGACCATAACCATTCGACCTTCATTACTCGCTTGCGCTACGGCTTCTTTTAGCTCAGCTAAATCCGCCACCTTTTTAAACTCATTACTTTGCGAGCTTACTTGCACCGCTTGTACCGGCCAAAAGTAGTTTTTTGTTAACGTAAAGCCTGTAATAACTAATAGCGTTGCAGCAAACCACAATGCAGTTTTTAACTTGCTTTGTGTTTGGCTACTTTGCCAATGATGTAAGTACAGTGCTGTTGCTAATGCAAGCACACCTGCCATTAATAATATTATGTCGGCGCTTACTAGTCGCTCAAGTAATATAAGCGGCACAACGAGCATCACAAAACCAAACAAGGTTTTAACTTGCTCCATCCAACCACCCGCTTTAGGCAGTAGTTTACCGCCAGATGTACCAAGTAATAAAAGTGGTAACCCCATACCTAAACTAAGCACGTACAGTGTTAAACCACCTACTAAGTAATCACCACTTTGCGCTACAAATAACAGTGCCGCCGACAGTGGCGCAGTAGTACAAGGTGATGCTATTAATCCCGAAAGTACACCCATTAAAAATACGCCAACGTAGTTGCCGCCTTTTTGGTTGTTACTTACTTGGGTTAGCTTGCTCATCATACTGCTTGGCAGTTTAATTTCGTACCAGCCAAACATAGACATAGCCAATAATACAAATAATAAACTAAAGCTGATTAACACAAATGGATGCTGTAAATACCCCTGCACTTGCCCACCAAGCGCTGCAACAACCAAACCTAGTGCTGCGTAAGTAACAGCCATACCTTGTATATATACAAACGATAGTGCAAAGGCTTTTTTAGTTGAAAGGTTTTGCTGACCCGCAATTAAGCTCGACAAAATAGGAAACATAGGGAATACGCATGGCGTAAAAGCAAGGCCAACACCAACGACAAAAAATATGAGTAAATTAGTTATTAAGCCCTGACTTGCTAACTGCTCGGTAAAAGTAAGTTCTTTTTCGGCATCATCCGAATTTGTTGTAGGTTCAGTGGCAGGCTCATTGAGTGCTGCAAACGTACTTTGCGCAGTTGCTGCTTCATCTGTAGTGTTATTTTGCTCTACATTCTTAATCTGTGCGCCATTAATTACACTAAGTGGAATGCTAATAACTTCTGGCGGATAACAAAGCCCTGCTTTAGCACAGCCTTGGTAACGCACTTTAACTACGGCACCGTCGGTAACATTACTTAATTTGCTTATTACACTTACAGCGTTAAAAAAGACTTCTGTTTTACCAAAAAACTCATCTTCAATAATTTCGCCTGTACCCAAGTCACCCACTTGAATGTTTGCGCCTTTGGCAATAATTTCTATTTTCTTTTTATATAAATAATAGTCTGGCGCTATATCCCAACCTACAAACAAGGTGCTGCCTTGCTGATCAAAGTCAAACATAAACGCTTGGTCTACAGGTAAAAAAGTCTGTTGCGGAGGCCCAAGGAGATCACCAAGCACATTATTAGTTGTAGCCTTTACAGGCGCAGTTAATAGCGTTACCAATAATAAAAAGAAAAAACGCATTAATTCAGTACCTCATCCATCCAATTAAAATATGCTAAGTTTCCAGTTGCAACATCAATAACTTGTATCTCTGGAACTTCATAACTATGCATTGCTTTTATTGTTACAAACACATCGTTCATTTTGTCTGATTTCGTTTTTATAAGTAGTTTAGTTTCAGTCGCTTCAGCCACTTCGCCTTCCCACATATAAATAGATCCCACATTGGGTAAAATATTTACACAAGCAGCAAGCTTTTGCTCAACTAATGCCCTTGCAAGTATACGTGCTTCGTCTTCGTCTTTGCAGATCGTGAAAATCAGTTTAAATTGCGTAGTCATTGTGAACCTTTACTTATTTAACAGTGTCTAGCTTCATAGTATCTGATAGCCGATACAATGTGTAGACGCTTAAATATCAGTAAAATGACTATACCTATGCCCTAACCTTGAAAAGAGACCTCGTCACCCTCATTTATATTTCATCAACTCTTTTGAGTGTCATTATTTAGAGAGCGTTATGTTTAGATTTTTATTTGTGTTGTTTATCATCGTGCCTATTATCGAAATCGCCTTACTAATTCAAGTAAGCGACGTAATTGGTGGGTTTGCAACAATCGCACTTGTTGTTATTACTGCTATTTTAGGTGCCAAAATGGTTAAACAACAAGGTATGAGTGCACTACAAAATGTGCAAACGCAAATGGCACAAGGGCAAATGCCAGCTAAAGAATTATTTACCGGAATATGTGTGGTCATTGCAGGTGTATTACTACTTACTCCTGGCATTATGACTGACGTATTTGGGCTACTATTATTAACCCCTGCCATTCGTAACAAATTGGCAGCAGGCCTTGCTAGCCAAGCAACTGTTAGAATGAGCGCAGGCATGCAACAAGGGCCATCACCGTTTGCTCAACAACCACATTCACCGCGTGAACAGCAGCAAATGGACCAGCCGACCACTATTGATGGTGAATATGAGCGAAAAGATTAAAAATTTATCGTTTTTTCTCTTGGAATTTTTCACTCTACCCCCATTAATGAATGCAAATTAGAAAAGCTTTTTTCTGTACTGTTCAGAAACTGTTAGGAGAACTAAAAAACATGAACATTCGTCCTTTACAAGATCGCGTAATCGTTAAACGTCTAGAAGAAGAAACAAAATCTGCTGGCGGTATTGTATTAACTGGCTCTGCAGCTGAAAAATCAACTCGCGGAGAAGTTGTAGCCGTAGGTAATGGTCGCGTTTTAGATAACGGTGACGTGAGAGCGTTAGAAGTTAAAGCCGGTGACACTGTGTTATTTGGCTCATATGTTGAAAAAGTTGAAAAGATCGAAGGTCAAGAGTACCTGATCATGCGTGAAGATAATATTTTAGGCATTGTAGGCTAAACCTACTTTTCGTTTATAAACATTCAAGAATTTAGAGGAATTTAAAACATGGCAGCAAAAGAAGTACTTTTTGCAGGTGACGCACGCGCTAAAATGCTAACTGGCGTAAACATCCTGGCAAACGCAGTAAAAGTTACATTAGGTCCTAAAGGCCGTAACGTTGTACTAGACAAATCATTTGGCTCTCCAGTTATCACTAAAGATGGTGTATCTGTAGCAAAAGAAATCGAACTTGAAGACAAGTTTGAGAACATGGGCGCACAAATGGTTAAAGAAGTTGCATCTAAAGCAAATGATGCAGCCGGCGATGGTACAACTACCGCTACAGTACTTGCACAGTCTATTGTTAATGAAGGCCTTAAAGCTGTTGCAGCAGGCATGAATCCAATGGATCTTAAGCGCGGCATCGACAAAGCAGTTATTGCTGCTGTTGCAGAGCTTAAAGCGTTATCTGTTCCTTGTTCTGATACTAAAGCAATTGCACAAGTAGGTACTATTTCAGCTAACTCTGATCAAGAGATTGGTAATATCATTGCACAAGCAATGGAAAAAGTAGGCCGCAACAGTGGTGTTATTACTGTAGAAGAAGGTCAATCACTTGAAAACGAACTAGATGTTGTTGAAGGCATGCAGTTTGACCGTGGTTACTTATCTCCTTACTTTATCAACAGCCCAGAAAAAGGCACTGTTGAACTAGATAACCCATTTATTCTACTTGTAGATAAAAAAATATCTAACATCCGTGAATTATTACCAACATTAGAAGCGGTTGCTAAAGCAAGTAAACCACTACTAATCATTGCAGAAGACCTTGAAGGCGAAGCACTAGCTACATTAGTAGTTAATAACATGCGCGGTATTGTTAAAGTATCAGCTGTTAAAGCACCTGGCTTTGGCGATCGTCGTAAAGCAATGCTACAAGATATTGCTGTATTAACTGGCGGTACTGTTATTTCTGAAGAAATCGGCTTAGAGCTTGAAAAAGCAACAGTTGAAGACCTAGGTACAGCTAAACGCGTAATTATCACTAAAGATGATACAACTATCATTGATGGTGCTGGTGAAGAAGCAGGTATTAGCGGTCGTGTTTCTCAAATTAAAGCACAAATTGAAGAAGCAACATCAGACTACGATAAAGAAAAACTTCAAGAGCGCATGGCTAAACTAGCTGGCGGTGTTGCAGTAATCAAAGTAGGTGCTGCTACTGAAATCGAAATGAAAGAGAAAAAAGACCGCGTTGAAGATGCATTAAATGCAACTCGTGCAGCGGTTGAAGAAGGCGTAGTACCTGGCGGCGGTGTTGCACTTGTACGTGCTGCTAGCAAGCTAGCTGATTTACTTGGCGACAACGAAGATCAAAACCACGGTATTAAAGTTGCACTTCGTGCGATGGAAGCGCCACTTCGTCAAATCGTAACAAATGCAGGCGACGAAGCATCAGTTGTAATTAACGCAGTTAAAGGCGGCGATGGTAACTACGGTTACAACGCAGCAACGGGCGAATACAACGACATGATTGAAATGGGTATCCTAGATCCAACTAAAGTAACACGCTCTGCGCTACAGTTTGCAGGGTCTATTGCGGGTCTAATGATCACTACTGAAGCAATGGTAGCTGAAATCCCTAAAGACGAATCTGCTGGTGCACCTGATATGGGCGGAATGGGTGGTATGGGCGGAATGATGTGATAAACATCACCGTTTAAGCACCTCGCTTATATAAAAAACCAGCTTCGGCTGGTTTTTTGCTTTTTAGCACATAAAGATCTGCAATATGGTGTATGAAGTCAAAATTTGGCCCTTAGAATTCCATTCAAAGCTTAATAGCTCTTTTTATAAAGTGCAAAATTTAGGATGGGTGTCACTTTTATCTTTTTAATGAAGGGTATCACTGCAAACTTCAGTTTGATTTCATTCATATTTAATATTTATACCCCTCATAAAATACCCCAGAAAAGCACCGAATATACTGGCGGTAATCAACCGTGTTTTTGGTTATGCACTAGCGCACAGATTGACACGAAACAATCCTGCACAAGGTCTATCTCTCACCGATATACTAAAATCCTTACCAAAAATAAGACATAGGGCTGCAATAGTTAAGCCTAATGAACTAGCCCAATTGATAAAATATGTAGATACAACAGAATCAGGCAATTACTGCTCTATTTAAGCGCTCAAATTAATACCTAGAGTACTTTAAGGACAATTGAGGTTAGAAACCTAATATGGGAATACATTGACTTTGAAGATGCACTAATAAGAATACCAGCCGAAAAAATGAAACGCGGGCGAGAACACATTGTGGCTGTTTCAAAGCAGGTCGTAAAACACTTGAAAGAAGTGAAAATCGTTACAGGATGCTCCAAGCTGGTATTTCCTAATCAAAAAGATGTTTTTTTCATAGAGTTGAGTATGATGGATTCTATAATATTCTGACATTTAAAGAATATAAGACACAGATACACATTTTTGATAAGCGCTTAGGGAAAGGCAATGAGCAAAAAATACGTTGATTTAACTCCTGTAGATACCGCTGATAGTGAGGGGCATTATGCTGAAGCAATAAAAATAGCATTAGATAATAATAATGTGACAAATATTGCATTGACAGGATCGTACGGTTCGGGAAAAAGCAGTATTATTAATTCTTTTGAAAAAAAGTTCTCATTTCCTCTACCAAGCTTCAAAGAGAAATTAAAAGCATTTTTTAGATTAAGTACTTTCGATAACAAGGAGGATACAAAAAGCGCATATAATTTCATGAACATTTCATTGGCGTCATTTTCCGAGAAAAAAGAAGGTACTTCAGACATTCTTATTGAAAGAAGTATTTTACAACAAATTATATATGGAATATCAAGCCAAGAAATCCCGTTATCTCGTTTTAAAACAATAACAAAAGATAAACTTGAAGACTGTAAAAGTTATTTTTTCATTACTTGGTTATTAACTACGCTAATATTTTTGATCTCGCTATCCGTTGACTTTTTTTCTAAATTCATAACAATTGCCTTTTGGCCTAGCTGGGGTATTACGCAGGGCAAGAGCATGAAAAAAGTCTATGCGTTCAGTACCTTTTCAAGGTAGGCTGTACTGCGCATAGCTTTTTTCTG
>NZ_JANJGQ010000018.1:0-97048 GCF_030847595.1 Pseudoalteromonas sp. 20-92 | reverse complement strand
AGGCAATGACTACTTAGCGTCACAAGGTTTAGTGTCATTGAGAGATATTTGGATCAATATTCATTACGGGAGATGAACCGCCCATTGCGGACCCGCATGATGGGTGGTGTGGGGGCTGGAGGTTAGAGACCTCCGGCTACCCGATTATGCATTAACTCTTGGGACCTTTCGCCTTGTTAACTTTTTTAGCTAGAGCTTTTAATTTAGTAGATTTATTTTCGTATATTTCAGAGAGTATATGCTCCATTATTTCATATGCATCCATAACATCATCAGCAGTTAACTCTTTGCCTGAGTGACTGCCGGCATTACCTAGCCATTTAACCGCAATTAGTAAATCTTTAAGTTCAACATATTTGGCGGGTAAAAGGTCTATTCTTTGATGTAAATTAATTAAACGTCGTTTACCATTTGAAACTCGGTATCTATTAACATTTAAATTATTGAGCAAAGACTCAATAGCAGCTCTTACATGATTAGAAGCGGCAGAAGGCGAACTAAAAAATAATTGGAATGAGTCGTTTAATTTTTTCTTAACTTCATCAGGAGTGTTATCAGGTACAGATATTAACTTTAAATGAGGGTGAAAAAATAATGGCTTGAAAAAATCACCGTAAACTTGCTCAGGATAGCCATGCTCGTCGTGCTCTATATCCCAATCGACAAATCCTTTTCCTGTATTTGATACTGTCTCTTTGCATGAATTATTTGAACATTCTAATAAACATGAATATACAGATGAGATCCAATCAGGATCCCAAGCTTCATGATCATGTGCTTTTTTTGATAAAGATGTTTCTTCACTAAAAAATGTACCTTCTTTTATTCTCAAAAGTCCTTTTTGACAGGTAGGACATTGCCAGTCTTGTATAGCAACTATTGTAAAAGGCAATTTAAATACTTTTCTGTCCACGAAAACCTCCATATTCTGAATTTAATGCATAACAGCTTATTGAACACCACTTTGGGGGGTTATAAAACCCCAAAACGGCGTATATTACATGGCTCAATAATTCCACTAAATAACTTCAATGTAAACAAGTTATTACGCAAGTTATAAAATTATCGTTGTTAAAATACACCAAAACGACTTTTAATAATGTTATTAGACAAAACATCATTAACTGTCTATACATACAGCATCCTTTTTAATTTGAATATCGTTTATGAAATCTCTGTTTCTAACCATGATTAAAGACCAAATGTATAGCAAGCGGTATGCAAAGAGCACTATTGAAGCTTATCTTTTTTGGATAGCTGGCTATATCCGCTTTAATAATATGCAACACCAAGCTCTAAGGGAGACACCCAAGTGGAATTATATTTAAACCATTTAGTAAACTCGCAAGATGTAGCTCAAGGCAGTCAAACTCAGGCATTAAATGCATTAAGTTTCTTATATAAAGAAATAATTAAGAGCCCCCTCTCATTATCTTTAGTTTTTGTAAAAAGTGAACGCCCAAGAAAATTACCCGTTGTACTTACTTAGAAAGAGGTTTCAGCGCTATTTAAACACTGTATTGCAAAGCATTATTTAGCATGTGCACTTCTTTATGGCAGTGGTATGCGATTAATGGAGGTACTGCGTTTACGAGTACAGGATATTGACTTTGACTATAACTGCATTCGAATTTGTGATGGCAAAGGAGGCAAAAATCGTGTTGTAACCCTTGCCGTAGAGCTAACACCGTAATTGCGTTCCCAAATACAATTAGTTGATAGTTATCTACAGTTAGATCTTAAAAACCCTTTGTATTGCGGTGCGTATATGCCGCATTTGTTACGTAAAAAGTATCCAAACCACAATAGACAGCTAGGCTGGCAATATTTATTTTCATCACATAAATCAGGGCCTGTTGACCTTTCAGGATTAAAATTTGTTCAATCTAGGGGCTATTTAATCGCGGCGTGAGGTTTGTAACCTAGTGGGCTAAGTAAAAACCGAGTAACAAAGAGTAAATTGCCCCTAGACAGAACCCTTCGGGCAGCGCATGTTTGGCATTTATTCCACGTTATCGCCTATTTATGGGGAATAACACACTACATAGGCTCTGCCTTGCCTAAATACCAAACACACTGCTGCAAATTTAACCTCGAAAGATAAACAGGCCCTAAATCTTGATCCTGAGAGTAAACAGTTAAGGCGCCATCATATTGATGAAAAGCAATTACAACGCGCTGTTAAAAAAGCCGCTTTTGATGCAAATATTAACAAACACGTTACCCCACATACTTTGCGCCACTCATTCGCTACGCATTTGCTGCAAAGCGGCGCTGATATACGCACAGTACAAACACAACTAGGTCACAGCGACGTGCGTACTACACAAATATATACCCATGTACTACAACAAGGTGCTAATGGAGTTATCAGCCCTTTTTCAAGATTATAAACTCCCCGATTTAAAACAAAAAAGCACAGCCCAAAATAGCCATGCTTTTAATCAACCTTAATCCAGTTCGGTTTACAAACGAATGCCGCCGTCTATTTCAACCACACGACCGGTAAAAAAGTCGTTTTCGATTATGTATTGTGCAGTATGCGCAATTTCGTCGCTTTCGCCTAAGCGCCCTACTGGCGTTACTGCAAGCATACGTTGTTTGGCTTCGGGCTTCATGGCGTCGGTCATGGCGGTACTTATTACACCTGGTGCAATAGCGCCTACGCGTATACCAAATCGACCAAGTTCTTTAGCCCATGTGGTCGTAAGTGCCACCACGCCTGCTTTTGATGCTGCGTAGTTTGTTTGGCCTATGTTACCTGCTCGCGCTACGCTCGACATATTAACGATAACGCCGCCTTTGCCTGATTCAATCATGTGGCTTGCAGCTTCCCGCCCTGCTAAAAACACACCGGTTAGGTTTACATCAATCACTGATTGAAATTGCTCAAGAGACATTTTTTTAACGACTTTGCCATCTTTAGCTTTTATAAACATGCCGTCGCGTAAAATACCGGCGTTGTTTATAAGCACACCAATGTGGCCAAAATCGCTGTTGATGGTATTAAATACGTTTTCTACTTCGCTCTCATTTGTTACGTTTGCGGCATAACCTTTAATATTGCTGGTTACACCTTCAAGCTGCGTTAATTGCTCGCATGCGTTGTTTAATAAGTCTTGTGCCATATCTATTAAAGCAATGTTAGCACCCATAAGTGCAAACTTTTGCGCCATTGCAAAACCTAAACCTTGTGCGCCTCCGGTTATTACTACCGTGTTACTTTTAATTTCCACGCGTTGCTCCTACTTAGAAAACAGTTTAAAAATGGCACTAAAGTCATCACTACCCGCACCTTGGTGCTGTAGCATAGTGTATAAATTTTTAGCCATTGAACCCATTGGGGTTGATGAATTACTTTGCTGCGCGGCTTCCATGGCAAGGCCTAAATCTTTAGCCATTAAATCAACCATAAAGCCTGGTTTGTAATCGTTACTAGCAGGGGCTGTATCCATTACACCTGGGCAAGGGTTGTAAAGTTCAAGCGTCCAGTTACGGCCAGAACTTGCGGTCATTATGTCGCTAAGTACTTTAGGATCGAGGCCGTTATTAATACCCATTTGCAGTGCTTCGCTGGTGCCTGCCATTAAAATGCTAAGTAGCATGTTATTACATATTTTTGCTACTTGCCCTGCGCCAATATCGCCTGCATGAAATATGTTTTTACCCATATCACTCAGCACTGTATGTGCTTTATCAAACGCGGCTTTTTCGCCGCCTACAATAAAAGTAAGTGTGCCTGCGGTTGCCCCTGCAACACCGCCCGATACCGGTGCATCTACAAAGCTTATGCCTTGTTTGCCAAGTGCACTGCCTACAGTGCGTGCTGATTCTGCATCTATTGTTGAGCAATCAATTACTAATGTATTATTGTTTAGCACGTTAATTAAGCCGCTGTCGTCGTTATTTCCTAAATACAGCGATTTAACATGCTTGCCTGCAGGTAACATACTAATAAGTACGTCAGCATTGGTTGCGCACTGCTTTGCATCAATTGCTGCTTTTGCGCCTTTGCTTGCAAGTTCATTTACGACCGACTGGTTTAAATCGAACACACTCACAGTATGTCCAGCTTTAATTAAGTTAGCCGCCATTGGGCCGCCCATATTGCCTAAGCCGATAAAACCGATATTGAGTTTAGTCATCGTCTTTCCTTTATTTGTGTGTTGGTGTGTCTAAGCCATTGAGTGGGTGGTTTTCGCCAAAGCGATTAGCAAAAAAGCTGTCGATTATTGTTTGTGGTACATCACTAAGTGTTTTGTATTGCCAATTTGGCGTGCCGTCTTTATCTATTAATAGCGCCCTTACACCTTCTTGAAATTCACCTACTTCGCCAGCGCGAACCGACATACCCAGCTCCATTTTAAAACACGCTAATAAGCTTTTGCCTTTACTCGTTTTTAATTGCTCACTAACGAGTGCGCAGCTTAGTGGGCATCCGTGTTTAAGTGACTTTTGGGCGCGTTGTAGCCATTTATCATCAGTAGCTAACCCTAAAATATAATCAACTTGCTCCTGCAAGGTTGTAAATTCAACCAGCTTTTGAATCGTTTTTAAATTAGCTTTTACATTGCCTTTTGGCATACGCGCAGATTGGTTGTCTAAATCGTTTAATAACTTAGTTAAACGCTCATGATTTAAGCTTGCGGTTTTGCCCCACTTTGCAGTTAAAATTTGCGTAAGCATGGAATCATATTTAGTGCTGTCGATAAAGTGATCGGCAAGCGATACAAAACGCGCGTCGTCACAGTTAATTGATGCCGACGTTAGCCCTAAAAATAGCCCCACACTTTGTGGCATTTTATGTAAAAAGTAACTGCCGCCTACATCTGGATATAAGCCAATGGTTTGCTCTGGCATGGCAATGCGTGATGTTTCAGTTACGACGCGGTGGCTAGCACCGGCCATTAACCCTAAGCCGCCGCCCATTACTATGCCGTTACCCCAAACAAGGATTGGTTTATCAAAGGTATGAATAAGGTAGTCAAGTTTATACTCTAGAGTAAAAAACTCTTCAACTAGGCTTGTTGGTTTACCTTGCGCCATTGCATGATGAAGGCTTACAACATCGCCACCAGCACAAAATGCTTTATCGCCAGCGCCTTTTAACAACACCATTGCAATAGCATCATCGTCTTGCCAAGCTTGCAATTGCGGCTCAAGTAATTTGATCATCTCAAAATTAAGTGCATTTAACGCTTTTGGCGCATTGAGTGTAATAAGCCCTATTAAACTGCCGTTTTCTGCGGTTGCGGTTTCAAATATCACGGGCTCATCGGCGTTATTTAATAATGTTAAAGCACTCATTAGCCGTTTACCCAATTAGCGCGGCGTTTTTCTAAAAAGGCATTTACGCCCTCTTGTTGATCTTCGGTATCAAATAAACCAACAAATAATTCACGTTCAAGAGGCAATACACTTGCCATTGGTTGATGACGCCCTTTTTGAATCAATGTTTTACACGCAGCTACCGAGCTAGGGCTTTGATCAGCCACTTGGTTGGCAAGCTTTAACGCCGCTGCAAAGCTTTCGCCTTGTGGTACTACTTCTTCTACTAAGCCAATTTGCAAGGCTTTATCAGCTTTTAAGCGCTCGCCGCATAAAATCATGCGTTTTGCCCAGCCTTCGCCAACTAGCCATGCTAAATTTTGTGTGCCACCCGCACAGGGTAATAAGCCAACTTTAGCTTCAGGCAGGGCCATTTGTGCTTGTTCTTCAGCTATACGTATATCGCACGCAAGCGCAACTTCTAGCCCGCCGCCCATTGCATAACCATTAATGGCCGCAACCGACACGCCTCTAAAATTACTAAGCGCTTCAAATGCTTCACCAAATACACGCGACATATCGGCGGCTACGCCTTTATCGCCACCAGCAAATACGTTTAGGTCGGCACCAGCGCTAAAAAACTTCTCGCCTTCACCAGTCAGTACTAATGCATAAATATTTTTATTATTATTAAGCGCGTTAACGGTATTTTTTAAATCAACTAGGGTGTCTTTTGTCCAAGTGTTTGCTGGCGGGTTAGACATCGTTAAAATAGCAACATGACCTTCGGTTGTTAGTTCAATACTCGGATTAGATTTTGATTCTGACATACATTGCTCCTTATAAAACGTCGCTTGCAGACTCAGCCAAAATACGGCGCGCTATAATCACGCG
The DNA here is from genome assembly GCF_030847595.1 of Pseudoalteromonas sp. 20-92. NCBI lineage: Bacteria > Pseudomonadati > Pseudomonadota > Gammaproteobacteria > Alteromonadales > Pseudoalteromonadaceae > Pseudoalteromonas > Pseudoalteromonas sp. 20-92. The sequence goes on along the minus strand of NZ_JANJGQ010000018.1, from coordinate 90,886 downwards.
CATAATTTCGTTAGTGCCTTCTAAAATTTGATGAACGCGTACGTCACGTACATGGCGCTCAAGCGGGTATTCTTTTATGTAACCGTAACCACCATGAATTTGCAGTGCGTCGTTACACACGGTAAAGCCAACATCAGTAGCAAAGCGTTTAGCCATGGCGCAGTAAGTGGTTTTTTCAACGTCGTTATTATCAAGTTTAAATGCAGCAAGCCTTACCATTTGGCGCGCAGCTACAAGCTCGGTGTTCATATCGGCAATTTTAAATTGCAATGCTTGAAACGCAGCCAATGGTTTACCAAATTGTGTACGTTCTTTTAAATATTCACGGGCGGTATTAAGCGCCGCTTGCGCTGTACCAATTGAACATGTGGCAATGTTAATTCGGCCGCCATCTAGGCCTTGCATCGCAAATTTAAAGCCTTCTCCCTCTGCGCCTAATAAGTTATGTGCAGGAATGCGTACATCTTCAAAGCTAATTAGGCGTGTAGGTTGTGCGTTCCAACCCATTTTTTCCTCAGCTTTGCCGTATTCAACGCCTTTTGCGTCGGCAGGCACTACAAATGCCGAAATACCCGCAGCGCCTTCGCCGCCTGTACGTGCCATTACAACTAATACTTCGGTTTCGCCCGCGCCCGATATAAACATTTTTGAGCCGTTAATAACGTACTCATCGCCCTCAAGCACGGCTTTGGTTTTAAGTGATGCGGCGTCTGAGCCCGAGCCTGGCTCTGTTAAACAGTAAGAGGCAAGTAACTCGCCCATTACTAATTGCTCTACGTATTTGTCTTTAACGGCATCGGTACCAAAACTTGCTACCATCCAGGTAGCCATATTATGAATGGTTAACATAGCCGTTGTTGCGGTACAGCCCATAGCAAGTTGTTCAAAAATAATGCTCGAATCTAAACGAGATAAACCAAGGCCGCCTGCTTCCTCTGGCGTGTATAAACCACAAAAACCAAGCTCGCCCGCAGCTTTAATCGTGTCTTTAGGAAAAATATGTTCGCGATCCCATTTTGCGGCATGGGGCGCAAGTTCTGACTCGGCAAATTGGCGTGCTGTTTGAGCAAAGGCTTGTTGATCTTCTGATAAGTTAAAGTCCATGGTAGACCTCTTTAATTGTGTTAGTTGTGTTGTTAGTGTTTCCCGTCACAGGGATAGTTTGTGACGAGCGGCGAAGGCTTATGTGTGTGTTGTGTGTGAAGTAGCCTTCGCGCCCATCTTTTTTATTAATTATTCTTTTATTTACTCATTTTTTAATTACGATTATTTTAAGTTAATACTCATGTTTGGACCCGACGCAATGTCGTCTTCAAACCAACGTGATGTAATCGTTTTAGTTTCTGTATAAAAACGAATACCTTGTTTACCGTACGTGTGAGTATCGCCATAAAATGAGCCTTTCCAACCAGTGAACGAAAAGAACGGAAGAGGCACCGGAATTGGCACATTAATACCTACTTGGCCTACTTCAATTTCGTGTTGGAATTTACGAGCCACTGCGCCGCTTGAGGTAAATAACGAGGTGCCGTTACCGTAAGGGCTGTCGTTAATAAGTGCGATTGCTTCATCAAGCGTGTCTACAAACATACACGCCAGTACTGGGCCAAATATTTCTTCTTTGTATAAATCCATCTCTTTGGTTACATCGGTAAATAACGTTGGGCCGACCCAGTTACCTTGCTCATACCCTTCAACCGTAAAGTCAGAACCATCAATTAAACAGGTAGCACCTTGCTCTTTACCACCGGCAATGAGTGATAAAATACGTGCTTTTGCTGCTTTTGATGTTTGTGGACCGTATGCCGCGTTTGCATCATCCCATACGCCTGGGCGTACATTTTTAAAGCCTGCTTTAATTTCATCTACCCACTGATTTGCTTGACCTACAAATACAGCAACAGAAATACCCATACAACGCTGGCCAGCAGCACCGACCGATGCGCCTACTAAGTTATTTACGACGTGCGATTTACTTGCATCAGGCATGATAACCATGTGGTTTTTAGCACCAACACACGCTTGCACACGTTTAAGATTTTGTGTGCCTTTAGAATAAATATAAGCACCTACACCACACGAGCCAACAAACGAAATAGCACGCACTGCTTTATCTTCTAGTAAGCGGTCTACTTGTGGTTTTGTACCGTGAACAACTTGTAATACGCCTTTTGGTGCACCGGCTTCAATAAATAGCTCAGCTAAGCGCATTGGTGTAAGTGGATCTTGCTCAGACGGTTTTAAAATAAAGGTGTTACCACACACAATAGCCAGCGGGAACATCCAAAGTGGGATCATTGCAGGGAAGTTAAACGGAGTAACGCCCGCACACACGCCAAGTGGCTGCATATAAGAATACGTGTCGATTTTACGCGCTACGTTCTCCATTGTTTCACCCATCATTAATGATGGTGCGTTAGCGGCTTGTTCTACTACTTCAATACCGCGCCAAACATCGCCTTTTGCATCTTCAAATGTTTTACCCAATTCGTGGCAAATAATGGTAGCAAGCTCATCGTGGTGTTCTTTCAATAGCGCAGCGTACTTCATCATAATGCGAGCACGTTCAGTAATAGGTACGTCTTTCCATGTTTTAAACGTCTCAGAAGCTGAGGCAATTGCCGCGTCCATTTCTGATTCTGTGGTACATGGCACTTGTGCAAGTACTTCTTGAGTTGCTGGGTTTATAACATCGATAAGCTCTTTTGATGCTGATTGAATAAATTCGCCATTAATAAGTAGTGGTACTTGGTGCATGATTAAATCCTAGTGTGTGAGTTGTGTGTTCTCTTTTAAAATTGGTAGCGCTGCTTTGTTAGTATTATTAGTGCAGCGCTTTTATAGTTATTCGTGTAAGTATTCGTCTAGCTATTGATGTAACTGTAATTAGTAAGCTTCTACGGCCATAGCAACCGCTTCACCGCCACCAATACATAAAGACGCAATGCCTTTTTTAAGGCCTCGGTTTTTAAGGGCATGAATTAGCGTTACTAAAATACGCGCGCCGCTTGCACCAATTGGATGACCCAATGCACATGCACCGCCGTTAACGTTTACTTTGCTTTCATCAAGTTTTAACTCGTTAATAGCCAGCATGGTTACCATGGCAAATGCTTCGTTAATTTCCCAAAGGTCAACATCGTTTACAGCCCAACCTGCTTTTTCAAGCACGCTGTTCATAGCCCCTACTGGCGCTACTGTAAATTCACTTGGTTTTTGAGAATGCGTGCTGTGCGCCACAATTTTACAAAGCGGTGTTAAGCCCTGCTCTTTTGCTTTTGATTCGCTCATTAATATAAGCGCTGCGCCACCGTCTGAAATTGACGATGAATTAGCGGCTGTTATGGTGCCGTCTTTTTTAAAGGCTGCACGTAAGGTAGGAATTTTTTCTGGGCGAGCGTTACCTGGTTGCTCATCAATCGATACTGTTACATCGCCTTTGCGTGTTTGCATTGTATGGGGTGCAACTTCGTTATCAAAGCTACCATTTTGTATCGCGGCTTTAGCTTTACTTAATGAGCCTAATGCAAACGCATCCATTTGCTCGCGGCCAATGCCGTATTCATCGGCGGTGTCTTGTGCAAAACAACCCATTGCTTTGTTATCGTAAGCATCTTCAAGGCCGTCGCTCATCATGTGATCTTTTATTTCGCCATGTCCCATGCGCATACCGCCACGCGCTTTTGGAATAAAGTACGGTGCGTTTGTCATGCTTTCCATACCACCGGCAATAGCAGATTGAATAGAGCCGGCTTTAATTAAATCGTTTGCAAGCATGGCCGCTTTTAAACCAGAGCCACATACTTTGTTAATTGTTGTAGCGCCAGTGCTAAGTGCAAGGCCTGCTTTTAACATTGCTTGGCGTGCAGGTGCTTGTCCAAGGCCTGCTGGTAATACGCAGCCCATAATTACTTCGTCTATTGCATCATTAGCTAAACCAGTTTGTGCAAGTGCGCTGGCAATGGCGGTAGCGCCAAGCTCGGTAGACTGCGCATCACTTAACGCTCCCATAAAACCACCCATTGGGGTGCGTTTTGCTGCTACAATTACCACTGATTCTAAAGTCATAACTAACTCCATTGTATTTATATGCAAATAGTTGTTAGTATATTTGCTCTATTAATTTAGTATTCATTTATTATTCAATACCCTTACACAATACTAACGTTTACGCCAACGTCAACTAAAAACAGCTTAATTTTTAGTTTTATAAGTGTAAGGATTATTTTCCATCGGTTAGACTACACTGACAAAATAAAAATAACCCATTGAATATTAATAATATAAATCAACACCTCGCTTAAACATCCCTTTATAAATAGTTTCAAATCACACCAAGCTTTACCTTTACGTAAACTTCACTTATATTGGGGTTATTCGAATGAGGTAAATACAATTATGAAACCAGATAATCAAACAAACTTTGCAAGCTCAGCCAAAATCCCGGCCAGTAATGAACAAACATTTAGCATTAGTGAACTCGCTAAAGAATTTGACATTACAACCCGCTCTATTCGCTTTTACGAAGACCAAGGGTTAATTACTCCAGAACGTAATGGTCAAACCCGTATTTATTCAAAACGCGATAAAGTGCGTTTAAAACTAATATTACGTGGTAAGCGCCTTGGCTTTACATTGGCCGAAACCGGTCGTTTGTTTGAACTGTACGACGCAGATAAATCAAGCGCTAAGCAGTTGGTTACTATGCTTGACCTTATTTCAGAAAAAAAAGCAGACCTATCTCAACAAATGGACGACATTAAAGTTGTTCTTATGGAGTTAGTGACGGCCGAGCGCCGCTGCAGAGACACGCTTAATAAAATAGACGAGTAAGTTTATTTTTAAAATAAAAACACACTGACAACACACACGTCACACAGGAATGAATCATGAGCACTATTTCACTATATAAAGAAATGAACTTTGGCCTTGGCGAAACCGCCGATATGATCCGCGACCACGTAAACAGTTTTGCGAGTCAGGAGATTGCCCCGCTTGCTGAAAAAACGGACTTAGATAACGCTTTTCCAAATCAACTTTGGACTCAAATGGGCGAAATGGGCGTACTAGGTATGACCGTATCTGAAGAACTTGGCGGCGCAGGATTAGGTTACTTAGAACATGTTATTGCTATGGAAGAAATTAGCCGTGCCAGTGCCTCTATAGGATTAAGCTATGGAGCACATTCAAACCTGTGCGTTAATCAAATTAACCGTAACGGGTCACAAGCTCAAAAAGAAAAATACTTACCAAAGCTTATTAGTGGCGAGCACATTGGTGCTCTTGCAATGAGCGAGCCTAATGCGGGCTCTGACGTTGTATCGATGAAACTCAAAGCCGAAAAAAAAGGCGATAAGTACATTTTAAACGGTAATAAAATGTGGATCACCAATGGCCCAGATGCACACACATTAGTTATTTACGCTAAAACAGATTTAAACGCCGGCGCTAAAGGTATTACCGCGTTTATTGTTGAGAGCAACTTTCCTGGTTTTTCAACAGCGCAAAAGCTCGACAAACTGGGCATGCGCGGCTCAAACACCTGTGAGCTAGTATTTGAAAACTGCGAAGTGCCAGAAGAGAATATTTTAGGTAACTTAAACGAAGGCGTTAAAGTACTTATGAGTGGCCTTGATTACGAACGCGTAGTACTTGCAGCGGGCCCGCTTGGCATAATGCAAGCGTGTATGGACATAGTTGTACCGTACATTCATGAGCGTAAACAGTTTGATACCCCGATTGGTCAATTTCAGTTAATTCAGGGCAAAGTAGCCGACATGTATACACAAATGAATGCTGCCCGCTCATACGTATATACGGTAGCTAAAGCGTGTGACCGTGGTGAAACGACCCGTAAAGATGCCGCTGGTGCAATTTTATACGCAGCTGAGCTTGCAACTAAAATGGCACTTGATGCGATTCAAATTTTAGGTGGCAATGGCTACATAAACGAATACGCAACGGGCCGTCTTCTTCGTGACGCTAAATTATACGAAATTGGTGCAGGTACATCAGAAATACGCCGCATGCTTATTGGCCGCGAACTTTTCACTGAAAGCCGTTAAGGATTAAACCATGACGATTTTAAAATCGAGCGTTAATCCTCACGATCCAACGTTTGTGCAAAACCATAAAAATATGTCAGCGCTGGTGGATGATTTACGTAGTAAAGTAGCAACAATTAGCCAAGGCGGAGGCGCTGCATTAAAAGAGCGCCACGAAGGCCGTGGTAAATTATTTGTACGCGACCGTATAAGTACATTAATTGATGAAGGCTCACCGTTTTTAGAAATTTCGCAATTTGCTGCCTTTGGTGTGTACGAACAAGCAATACCTTGTGCAGGCGTTGTAGCCGGTATTGGCCGTGTTAAAGGCGTTGAATGCATGATTATTGCAAACGATGCCACGGTTAAAGGCGGTACATATTTTCCGCTTACCGTTAAAAAGCATTTACGCGCACAAGACATCGCAGAGCGTTGCCACTTACCGTGTATTTATTTGGTGGATTCGGGCGGTGCAAATCTGCCAGAGCAAGATGATGTATTTCCGGATAAGCTGCATTTTGGTCGTATTTTTTACAATCAAGCCCGTATGTCAGGTAAAGGTATCCCACAAATTGCCGTGGTAATGGGATTATGTACCGCAGGTGGTGCGTACGTACCTGCAATGGCAGACGAAAGCATTATTGTAAAAGATCAAGGCACTATATTTTTAGCAGGTCCGCCCCTTGTAAAAGCAGCAACAGGCGAAGAAGTAACCGCCGAAGAACTAGGCGGAGCCGACGTGCACTGTAAAATTTCGGGTGTTGCCGATCACTACGCTGAAAACGACGCCCATGCGCTTTCTATTGCGCGCCAATGTATTGAGCGTATTAATTACACACGCCCTACAGCCCCTCTTCTAGATGATGTAAAACCACCGCGATACGATATAAACGAGCTTTACGGCATTGTGGGCACCGATCTCAAAAAGCCATTTGATGTACGCGAAGTAATAGCGCGCACAGTAGACGACTCATCATTTGATGAATTTAAACGTTATTTTGGTGAAACGCTGGTCACCGGTTTTGCCAGCATTTATGGCAACCCCGTTGGCATAGTGGCTAATAACGGTATTTTATTTAGTGAGTCGGCGCAAAAAGGCGCGCACTTTATTCAGCTGTGTGCTCAGCGCAATATTCCTTTAGTGTTTTTACAAAATATTACCGGCTTTATGGTGGGTAAAAAATACGAAGCCGAAGGTATTGCTAAGCACGGCGCTAAAATGGTGATGGCGGTTTCGTGTGCTGATGTGCCTAAATTCACAGTTCTTATTGGCGGCTCATACGGCGCAGGTAACTACGGTATGTGTGGCCGCGCATTTGAACCAACCATGATGTGGATGTGGCCTAATGCCCGTATTTCGGTAATGGGCGGCGAGCAAGCTGCGGGTGTAATGGCGCAAGTTAAACAAGATGGTTTAGCACGCAAAGGTCAAAGCATTAGCGAGCAAGAAATCAGTGACTTTAAAAAGCCAATTATTGATCAGTACGAAGAGCAAGGTCATCCGTATTACGCAAGTGCACGCTTGTGGGATGACGGCATTATAGACCCTGCCGACACGCGAAGTGTATTAGGGCTTGCGTTAACGGCTGCTAATAACGCACCAAAACGTGATTCGAAATTTGGCGTATTTAGAATGTAACCGGAGCGCAAAATGTCAGTAACACTACAAATAACAAAATCTAATGTGGCTGTACTTGTGTTAAGTCGCCCAGAAAAAAGAAACGCATTTAACAGCGAAGTAATACACGAACTTATTCAGTGTATTGAACATGTAAATACGCTTGATATTCGTGCTTTGGTTTTAAAAACTGAGGGTAAACACTTTTCAGCCGGTGCTGATTTAGCTTGGATGAAATCAATGGCTGATAACAACTACACCGATAACCTAGCTGATTCAATGCAATTAGCTAAATTAATGCAGGTATTGGCAAGCTCCCTTCATCCTACAATTTGCGCTGTGCAAGGTGCTGCTTTTGGTGGTGCTCTGGGCTTAATAGCTTGTTGCGACATAGCCCTTAGTAAAGACGATGCTCAATTTTGTTTAAGCGAAGTAAAGCTGGGTCTTATTCCGGCGGTTATTAGCCCGTATGTAATTAAAGCGATTGGTGAGCGCGCTGCTCGCAGGTACTTTTTAACGGCTGAAGTGTTTGATGCACATACAGCTAAGCAACTTGGCTTAATTCATCAAGTAACCGGTAATTTAGACTGTGCGGTCGATAATATGCTGCAAACACTGATTGATAATGGACCTGTTGCAGTAAAAGCCGCAAAAGCATTAATTAACGATGTAGCAAATAAACCAATAACCGATGAACTCATTGAGCTTACCGCTGAGCGTATTGCAAAAATTCGCGTATCTGAAGAAGGTCAAGAAGGGCTAACTGCTTTTTTTGATAGACGCTCACCCGCTTGGCAACTGTAGGATTGATTATGAACACACAACGATTACAAAAAATACTGATTGCCAATCGTGGAGAAATTGCGTGTCGAGTAATACGCACCGCAAAACAAATGGGCTTAACCACGGTCGCGGTTTATTCTGATGCAGACAAACATGCCCAGCACGTAAAAATGGCTGACGAGGCTTACCATATTGGTGCTGCGCCTAGTAAAGATTCGTATTTAGTAGCAGACAAAATTTTACACGTTGCCAAAGACTGCGGCGCTGATTGTATTCACCCAGGCTATGGTTTTTTATCTGAGAACAGCGAATTTGCTAAAGCCTGCGAAGCTAATAACATTGCTTTTGTAGGACCACCAGCAAGTAGCATTGAAGCAATGGGGTCTAAAACCCGCGCTAAAGAAATAATGGCAGCTGCTAATGTGCCATTAGTACCAGGTTATTATGGTGATAAACAAGACCCTGCTTTTTTACAAAGTGAAGCTGAAAAAATTGGCTACCCTGTACTCATTAAAGCGGCCTTTGGCGGCGGCGGTAAAGGCATGCGTGTGGTTGAAAAAGCACAAGACTTTATAAGCGCATTACAAGGTGCGCAACGTGAAGCGATTGCCGGTTTTGGTAACGATTTAGTATTGCTTGAGCGCTACGTAAACCAGCCTCGCCATGTTGAAGTGCAAGTATTTGCGGATAACCATGGTAACTGTGTTTATTTAGGCGACCGTGATTGTTCTTTGCAACGTCGTCATCAAAAAGTAATTGAAGAAGCCCCTGCTCCGGGTTTATCTGACGAACTACGTAAAGAAATGGGTGAAGCGGCTGTACGTTGTGCATTGGCTATAAATTATAGAGGCGCGGGTACGGTTGAGTTTTTACTGTGTGGCGATGAATTTTTCTTTATGGAAATGAATACGCGCCTTCAAGTAGAACACCCAGTGACCGAAATGGTAACCGGTGTAGATTTAGTCAATTGGCAAATTAATATTGCGGGCGGGCAAACATTGCCACTGACACAAAGCGATATTCAATTGCAGGGTCATAGCTTTGAAGCGCGTATATACGCAGAAGATCCAGCTAACGACTTTATCCCGTGTTCGGGCACTATTGAAGCGTTACACACACCCCTTAACAGTGAATTTGTACGCATTGATACAGGCATTGCACAAGGCGACGAAATTAGCCCGTTTTACGATCCGATGATTGCAAAACTTATTGTGCACGACGACAATCGCGAACAAGCCTTGAGCCGTTTACAACACGCCCTTGAGCAATTTCATTTAGCGGGTTTTAGCACTAACATTGGCTTTTTACATAATTTAGCAAGCCACCCTACGTTTAAACAAGGTGCGCCAAGCACACACTTTATTGCAGAGCAAGGCGACTTGTTAGTTACTGTTGATGAATCGTTATTGCAAGCAAGCCAACTTATTGGTGCGTTTGCCTATTTAGAATCGTTAACTAGCACACAAAGTGCGCCAAACAGTGCAAGCCCTTGGCAACAACTAAGCGGTTTTACACTCAATGCACCACAAGTAATTAAAGTCCCTTTTGCCGATTTACAGCTAAGCGCTATAAAAACGTCAGCGGGCTATAGTATTACGCATAACGAGCACGTATTTAACCTACAAGGCTCATTAAATAATGGTCTTTGCAGTGTATTTATTAATGGCGAAAAACATAGTGCGCATGTAAATAATGTAGGCAATAGTACCGTGAGCAATAGTACTGCGACCAATATTGTCACTGTTATGAATAAAGCACTGCAAACTAAGCTTGAACTAGTTGATAAACATTATATTAGTTCGCACGAAAGCGAAGCACTGCCACTTGCCGCGCCGCTTAATGGCACGGTAGTTAAGCACTTAATCGACATTGGTAGCACAATTACCAAAGGTGATGCGGTTGTAATTATTGAAGCCATGAAAATGGAATACACGCTTAACGCACCGCATGACGGAATTTTAAAAAGCTACTGTTTTGGTGAAGGCGAATTAGTCACGCATGGCGCTCTACTTGCGATAGTAGAAGATACGACTGAGGAAGCATAATGAGTGCATTTCCAAGTAAAGTTCGTATTGTTGAAGTTGGCGCGCGAGACGGCTTACAAAACGAAAAAATAGTCAGTACAGCCGATAAAGTAACACTTATTAACGCCTTAAGTGCTGCTGGCTCAAAAGATATTGAAGCTGGCGCGTTTGTGTCACCCAAATGGGTGCCGCAAATGGCAGACTCATCGGATGTAATATCAGCCCTTAATTTACCCGATGTAAATTTAAGCGCCCTTACACCTAACTTAAAAGGCGCACATGCAGCGCACGCTGTCGGCATTAAAGAGTTTGCCATATTTACCGCTGCGAGTGAGTCGTTTTGTCAAAAAAACATAAACTGCTCAATTGAGCAAAGTATTGAACGTTTTAGCGAAGTAATGGCGTTTGCTAAAGCTAATAATATTCGTGTACGTGGTTATGTAAGCTGTGTGCTAGGTTGCCCTTATGAGGGTGAAATTAACCCGCAAGCAGTACTGAATGTATCGCAAAAGCTATTAGATTTAGGCTGTTACGAAGTAAGCCTTGGCGATACCATAGGTGTAGGCACCGCAAAAAAAGTAACGCAGTTAATCGAGTTACTTTTAACGCACATTGATAAAGCCAAGTTGGCGGTGCATTTTCATGATACATACGGCCAAGCGCTCACAAATATTTACGCAGCTTTAAGCCTAGGTATTGCAACGGTTGACGCGGCAGTTGCGGGCCTTGGTGGCTGTCCTTATGCTAAGGGGGCGTCAGGAAATGTTGCCACCGAAGATGTCGTTTACTTACTGCAAGGGCTTGGCATTGAGCATGGAATTGATTTACAAAGGTTAAGTGACGCTGGCTGGGAAATAACCAAAGCACTTGGTAAGCAACCTGTGAGCAAAGTATCTGTGGCACTACACACTAAATAACCTGAGCTCTGGATAATAAATCTATCTCGAGCAGCTATTTTCAGCACTAACTACGTTGAATTTACTTGCAATAGGCCAGCTATTGACGCGTAAATTCGCCTTGTTTTCACTGAAAATCTTTGGCTAGAGAAAATAAACTTAAATATCACCCTGATTCATAAGTTAGTAAATCTCTTAACCAGAGTTCAGGTTAAATGGCTATCTTATAAAATGATGATTAAAGATAATTAACAACAAATAGCACACAATGAGGAGAGACTCATGGCCGGTTTTGATAAGGTAGTTTCTAGTTACGAAGCTGCAATGGAAGGATTAAAAGACGGCGATACCATTATTGCCGGTGGTTTTGGTTTATGTGGTATTCCTGAGGGCTTAATTAAACAAATTAAGCACATGCAAACAAAAAACTTAACTGTAGTATCTAATAACTGTGGTGTTGATGACTTTGGTTTAGGTATTTTATTACAAGACAAACAAATTAAAAAAGTAGTTGCCTCGTACGTTGGCGAAAACGCCCTATTCGAGCAGCAGTTATTAAGTGGCGAAATTGATGTAGAGCTTACGCCTCAAGGCACACTTGCTGAAAAAATGCGAGCTGGTGGCGCGGGTATACCTGCGTTTTACACCGCCACCGGTTACGGTACTCCAGTTGCTGAGGGCAAAGACGTAAAAGAGTTTAATGGTCGCCCGTATATTTTAGAAGAATCTATAACGGGCGAATTTGCTATTGTTAAAGCGTGGAAAGCCGACCGCTTTGGTAATTTAGTGTTTAGACACACCGCCATGAACTTTAATCCAATGGCTGCAACAGCAGGCAAAATTACCGTTGCCGAAGTAGAAGAAATTGTAGAACCGGGTGAGCTTGAGCCAAGCCAAATTCATACCCCGGGTATTTTTGTAAATCGCGTTATTAAAGGCAGCTTTGAAAAACGCATTGAACGTGTAACAACACGAGATTAAGCAGGAGCATAATTATGGCATTATCACGTGAACAAGTTGCAATGCGCGTTGCACAAGAACTTCAAGATGGTTACTACGTAAATTTGGGCATAGGAATTCCGACACTCGTCGCAAACTATGTACCAGATGATATTGAAGTTATGTTACAGTCCGAAAATGGCCTTTTAGGCATGGGCCCGTACCCCACTAAAGCAGATCTAGACGCCGATATGATTAACGCGGGTAAAGAAACCGTGACAGCAGCCAAAGGTGCAGCCATATTTAATAGTGCAGATAGTTTTGCCATGATACGGGGTGGTCATGTAGACTTAACCGTTCTGGGTGCATTTGAAGTTGACCAGAACGGCAACATCGCATCGTGGATGATCCCTAAAAAGCTGATTAAAGGCATGGGTGGCGCGATGGATTTAGTCGCTGGCGCGAAAAATATTATTGTTACCATGACCCATGCAAGTAAGCATGGTGACTCTAAACTATTAGAGGCCTGCTCTTTACCGCTTACTGGCGTTAATTGCGTAAAAAAAATAGTAACAGATTTAGCCGTATTAGAAGTTAAAGACGGCGCATTTCATCTATTAGAACGTGCTCCGGGCGTATCTGTTGATGAAATCATTAGTAAAACAGCAGGTAAATTACTTGTTGACGGTGAAGTTCCAGAAATGGTTTTTTAGGCTTTAGCTTAAAAATAACGCTTTACCCTGTACCGACCTCATTCCCAGTGCCAATGGCGCTGAGTTACCCAAAATCCCTCGCAAGAGGGATTTTTTTTGTCCTTTTGCATTATTTTTAGGCTAATTCATACATCTGTAGTAAATTTTTATCTATAATAATTGCATAAATAGATGATTAGTTAGCTAGAGCATTTGCACTACTTTGTTGTTATCATGCACCACTTTTGTGAACTTGCTCTATGAGTAATTTTAACTTGTTGAAATTACTAACATTACTAACTGGTTCGATTTTTGCCTATACTAGGCTATACAAACAACTTAATACTGGAAAACATGCAAACTCCTATTCGTGGCCTTCGATCTTTTTGCTTTGCAGCAAGAAGCCTAAGTTTTAAGCATGCAGCTAATGAGCTGTACTTAACACCTTCGGCAGTAAGCCATCAAATAAAACAACTTGAAGAACAGCTTGGTATTGAACTTTTTCAGCGTAAAACACGTTCAATAAGTTTAACAACAGCTGGTAAAAACTTTTTTGATGCCGTATCTCCTATCATTACCATGTTAGAAGGTACCATTAACGAGTTTAGTCAGATGCAACAAAACACTAATTTAACAATTACCTTGCCTGAGTTTTTTGCAAGCGAACTACTTATGCCTAAATTAAGTGAGTGGACGACAGAGCATCCTAATATTAATTTACAAATGGATACGCTTAAAACACGCAAAGAAATAACACGGCATAGCGATTTATCTATTGTATTGTCCTCTAGTAAACCTACTGAAGGCTTAGTAACTGAATTATTTAATCTTGAATATATCCCTGCGTGTAATGAAAAACTGCTCAACCAGTGGAAAAATGATCATCGTAAAGCATTAAACCAAGTTCCGCTAATTCTACATAAAGCGCGTCCTTGGGCGTGGCATCAATGGGCTGAAAAAGCAGGCATTGATGACTTTTCTCCTTCGCAAATTATCCAAATAGACAGTATGTTTGGTGTAGCACGTGCTGCGCAGCAAGGCATGGGCATTGCGCTTATTCCACTGCCAATTAGTCAAAGTTGGTTAGATGAGAAGTGGCTGTATAAATTATTTGAACAGCCTTTAACAACTAAAGATAAATACTACTTAGTACAACACGAATCCAACACACCTAATCACCCACTTGATTTATTTGCGAAGTGGGTTGTAAATACGTTTAGAAAAATCCAAGAATAACCCCCGATTAGACGAGTTCAGTAATACAACATACTGTGTGTTGTATTACTGAATTCGTCTAATACCAACCGGCATAAATCTTTGATCAATTTAACGAATTAAATTGCACTATAACGTCGTTAAAAATTTTTTATTTACGACTGCATGGATGCAGGAGGTAGAGCAATGCAGGGAGCAATTGCCGAGAACAACTAGATACAAAAATTTTTGCCTAGTTCTAGCGTAATTTTCTTAACGTTAAATAGACCCCATATATAAGCAGATTTGTATAACTCCCTGCAAATATGAATAATATTTTTTAATTAAATACATAAACTTAGCGCCACGCATTAGACTAAAGTCTATAGTTTAATTTTTTTCACCCATTGGTTTCGTTTTTATCGTTTGTCGAAAATAAGGTTAAATACTAAAGTTACATTATAAGCTCGAAAAAATTCAATTTAACTGTTTCATAAAGAGTAATAAATGCAACTTTTTGGGTTTTAGTGACTCAAATGTTGCAGTTAAAAGAATCTTATATTGTGTGTGTAAGATGTTGTCAGTGTGAAAAACAGTTCAAGTTAGGTGGTGACTTAGCTTGAACTGTTTTTATTCTTGGCTCATACCACATGATTTGTAATACAAGACTACGAAATTGTAGCAAGCAGAATCTTTATATTGTGTGTGAAGATATTGTCAGTGTGAAAAATAGTTCAAGTTAGGTGGTGACTTAGCTTGAGCTATTTTTATTTACTTGCAACTACATAATATATATAGAATATAAGTTAAATACTTTAGGAACTGTTATCTCAAAAGATTTAATTTTCAACGGCATGTTTTATTTTTAGGCAAAACAAAACTTATAATGTGTTGATATTAGCCATACATAGCCGTTCACAAAGTATAAGTACCAAACCTTGCGCCGCGATTCCCCCCACTAGATAGAACGAATTTAATCCTAAAAGCTCAACAGCTCCTATTAAAACCCTAGTAAGTTAAAGCTTACTAGGGCGTGTTGACCTTTCGTGGTTGAATTTGCAGCAGGCTGTTTGGCTTTTTAGGCAAGGCAGAGCCTATGTAGTGTGGTTATTCCCCATAAATAGGCGATAACGCAGCATAAATACCAAACATGTGCTGCCCTTTGGGTTCTTTCTAGGGGCGATTAACTCTTTGTTGCCTACATGGATGTAGGTCTGTCTCTTGATCACAACTTTTCTGTCTGCTGAATTGATATTAACAATTCGGCAGATTCGACCATTTCTGCTAATTTCAACCACCCCTTCCAGAGTGCTTTTACGCCAACTCGACCATTTCTTTTACTGTCATACCACCCTCCCAATTTCGCTAAACTATAGTATAGCCAATGGAGAGACGGTACTTTATCCGGCAACACATCCTTTTCAACCTTTGCCCATAGTAATTTCCACGTCATCTCTTTAACACAAGTTGTACATCTCACTTCTTTGTCTAATTCACTCCTTTGCGCCATATTTTGCAGCTGTAATAACCTGACAGCAATAAACGCCTTAATGATCGCAATTCGTAAAATATTATCACTGTGCTGCAAACGTAAATCTTCTACTTCGGTTCCATCTGTTTTCCATGTTTTATGAAACTCCTCTACACGCCAGCGAAGTTCATAGTATCTTACTAATTTCTGGGCATCTTCTGCTGTATTTACGGGCTCTGTCGTATATAAAATCCAACATAATGGATTTTTTTGCGTACTTTCTTTTTCCTGACAGACAATGACATTGACGCTCAATGTCGGTGATTCTTGCCCTTGTACTCGCTTAGGCTTGGCGAGTGTTATAGGTTGATAGTTCAATGTAATTCGGGCCTGACGCGCTTTTCTTCCCGCACGTTGCGCTATATTAATAGTGTAACAACACTGACCCTGCGCTGTTTCTATTAACTGATTGAGATTGCATTGAGGCTCTATTAATTTTCTATTTTCTTTTGCTCTGACTAAAAATCGATGCCCTTCATCTTTTTGGTAAGTCATGTACTCATAAATGTCAGCTTCTCTGTCGCAGATGTTAAGTATATTTGATAATTCACCTGTACGTTTTTTTATATCCATTAATGTTTGTTGCCAGCGATAGCTTTCTTTCTCTTCGTAAGGGCGTTGCTGTTGTTGATCTTTAGTCCCTTTAACCTTTGATTTCCTAAACCAATAGTACTGGTCGAGTAAACCAATAACGTGCTCCGTATCTGCATCAATTGCTAAAGTTGAATGCGCATATAGCGTTCTTGTTTTTGATGGTTTTCCTAATGTATTTGCACAGTTCACATCGCCTAATTCTTTGCAAACACTGTGTTTAAATGTCAATCTTGGATAGCGAGAACCATAGGCAACTGCTTTACCGCTTCACTCGTTTGTGATAATCCTGAATCGGCAATCGCTTGAGGGGATATTTTCTCATTTCTAATGAAACGATAAGCGGCTTCAATTTTTGCGGGTGTATCAGAAGCCTTAACAATTGAGCTGTCTGCATTCTCAGCCATATCGCTTGCTAGTAGAGCTAATCGTCGGGTGCGTCTCGGATCTCCTAAATTAGCATTACCAAAAATTAATTGAGCCCATTCTTCAGAAGTGTTTGTGTGCATATGATAAATCTATGAGTGATGATGATCGATTAGATCACAGACTTAACGATATTCAAAGACTTGTGTATAAGAGACAGGGATGTAGGTAAGGGGCGTGAGCAGGACGCGGAAGCTTTGCTCGGTTTTTACTTAGCCCGCTAGGTTACAAACCTCACGCCGCGATTTAATCGCCCCTAGATTGAACAAATTTCAATCCACAAAGATCAACACGCCCTAATATTTTTTTGAAAATTAAATTATGTCTGGAATAATTTTAATTTAACTTTTATCTCGCGGCACAAAATCAAGTACGGTTGCGTTAATACAATAGCGATCGCGCCCTCTTGGACCTTCACCTGGGAACAAGTGCCCTAAGTGTATACCAGTACTTTTTGAGCGAAGCTCAATGCGAGTCATACCCCAACTACTGTCGTCATGCTGTGTTACATTGTTCTTTACTGGATGAGTAAACGACAACCAACCAGTACCTGAGTTAAACCTATCGCTTGTATCAAATAGTGGCTCACCACTTAATTTATCTACAAAAGTACCGTCAGGTGTATTTTTAAACTCTTTGTACTCTTTACAGTAAGGTCTATCTGTTCGCGCATCAAATGCAACTTTGTAAGCATCGCTGTTACCTAATTTAAAAGCGCCTAATGCTTTATAAAACTCTTCAGGCGTTGCGTAACCTTGACGGCCATATACCTCAACGCCATTTTCTAAAAACAAAATGGTCGGTGTTGCCCACGTGGCTGACTTAATAGTTAAATCATCAAGTTGGTCAGCATGGCGAAACGACATTGGTATTGTCCCTTTGTAATCATTTGCGACTGCTTTTTTGAATTTTTCACAGTATGGGCAGTATTCACGTGAATCTAAGACTACGATTTGCTTTCCTGCTAATAAAGCAGTGTTATCTACTTTTTCTACGGGTGTTTTATTAAAAACAACACCGGTAGAATGATCTGGGCAATAGCCATTAGGATTCTTTTCTAAATAATTTTGATGATACTCTTCTGCCGATACAAAGCCTTGAAGCGGTTTAATAACTGTTTCAATTTTGCCGTAGCTCGCATCAGTTAAAAGTTGCTGATATTTCGACTTAACTTGCTCTGCAACTTTAGCCTGCGGATCGGTAGTCGTTAATACGATTGAACGATATTGCGTACCGATGTCGTTCCCTTGGCGATTTTTTTGCGTAGGATCGTGACTTTCAAAATAGTTTTTTAATAGATCTTCTGCTGAAATTATATTGCTGTTATACATAACTTGTACAACTTCAGCATAATTGTTCTCGTCAAAACGACGAGACTGATCAGTAATGTTTCTGTACGTTGCTTTAAAGCCTTTGCCGTCAGCGTAACCCGACTCAGCATCTATAACGCCATTAAGCGCTTCGTAGCGTTTTTCGGCTCCCCAAAAACAACCGGATCCAAGTACAATAGTTTCTACATGCATGGTTGCTTCGACATTACTGTGCTCAACCTTTTCCATAGATAAAGCAAAACTGCCTGCGCTAAATATAATAGCAGCGCCTGATAAATATAATAAATGCTGGTGTTTCATAAAGTACCTCATAAACAAGTGCGTGCTAATTAAGACCTCCTTATCTTAATTTTCATTTCAAGCTAATTACTTATTTAGTACGAAGCGTATTAAGTTTTAGTCCTCAATAAGTTAAATACGATTAATTGAATATAAAAATACTCTTAAACTAAGCTGAGCAAATAAAAATAACCACTTAGTCGCAATGGTGTAAATAAATTAGTAAAACTGTGTTACGTTTAAATTATGTTGTACAAATAGGTTTATTTAATGAAGCCAGCTCCTCATATTTATGCATTAACAAACAGTAGCTTACTGTTTGATGCATCGCATTTAGACGCTACAGATAGACTCTCTATTCAAAAGAAAATTTGGGCTTTAACTAGCCACTGTAAAAGCACTGATGAATTTAGCGATTTGGTGCCCGCCATGAACTCGCTCACTCTTTATTTAAAATCAGATAAACACTTAAAACAGTGGTTACAAGTGCTACCTTCGCTGTGGAATGATATTAAAACGAGTACATTTAAGGGGCAGCATCACTTAATCGAAACAACCTACAAGGGTGAGGACATTAATTACGTGGCTCGCTATCATAATTTAAGTGCCGATGAAGTTATTAATATTCATAGTAACACCAAGTACCACGTTTTATTTTTAGGCTTTCAGCCCGGTTTTGCTTACCTACATGGCTTAAATGAGCAATTACATACACCAAGGCGTGACGAGCCTCGCATTAAAGTTCCTAAAGGATCTGTTGCGATAGGTGCTGCACAAACCGGAATTTACCCCGCAGATACCCCAGGTGGTTGGCATATAATAGGTCATACAGATACTGCTTTGTTTGATTCGACCTCTGAGCAACCTTGTTTAATTCAACCAGGCGATACGCTTGAATTTGTTCCGCTCGTTAATAAAGGAGCAAATCATGATTAAAGTACTTAAAAGTAGTGTATTGCTTACAATTCAAGATTTTGGCCGTGAAGGCTACCGCCATTTAGGTGTAAGCAAAGCGGGTAGCTTGGACCCCATTGCACAAATAATTGCTAATAGATTACTTAACAATAACGACAATGATGCAGTTTTAGAAATAACCGTTGGTTTGTGCGAGCTTGAATTTACTTGCGACACAGTAATTGCACTGCATGGTGCCGATTTGCAAGCAACCCTCGATGGACATGCAATTTATCCTGGCTGGACATATGCAGTAAAAAACAAACAAGTACTGAACTTTGCTACTGGTAGAGCCGGCTTAAGAGCTTATTTAGCAGTGAAAGGCGGTATACAAAATACCGAGGTTATGGGCTCTAAATCTACAGATTTAAACGCGTGTTTTGCTGGTATTGAAGGTAGAGCTCTCACTACTGGTGATGAAATACCTATTACTCCTTATTATGGAGAGTTTATAAAAGTAGGCGCAATGGCTCCCGCCCAGCGCAAGCTTATACGACTGCACCAAAGCCCTCATGCTAATTTATTAGGCGAGCCTTTACTTAGCAACTTTGTATCTACCGCATTTAAAGTTAGTAGTAACAGCAACCGAATGGGCGTAAGGCTTGAGCATAAAAATAATTTGGGGCATTCGCACTCTTTGCCATCATTAGGGGTGAGTCCTGGGAGTATTCAACTACCACCAAATGGAGAGCCTATTGTGTTACTAAATGATGGCCAAACCACAGGGGGCTATCCGCTTTTAGGCACTGTTATTGAAGCCGACTTACATCAATTTGCACAATTTAGACCTTTAGATACTGTTGAGTTTAAATATGTAACGTTTGAAGAAGCAGCAAAGGCGAAGCAGAAACTTGACGGACACCTACATCAATTGAGCCTTGCACTTAAAAATAACCTATAAAAACATTCTAAAAATAAATAGGAAAACTATGTTCGATTTAAATTATTGGCCGCTTATTGGCATTCCTGTTGTAGTAATCGGTTTTGCACTGCGCTTTAACCCTTTACTAGTGGTTACCTTTGCAGGACTTGCGACCGGCTGGGCAGTCAATCTTGATTTTATCAGCTTGCTGCAAACGTTTGGCGAAAAGTTTATGAACTCGCGCCAATTAGCGAGCTTCATTTTAATTTTACCTGTTATTGCACTGCTTGAACGTTATGGATTACAACAACGTGCCCGCGATTGGATTTCACAAATTAAAACAGCCACCAGCGCGCGTATACTCGCTCTTTATTTTATTGTTAGAGAATGCTCGGCTGCACTTGGTTTACTCTCACTCGGTGGGCAAGCACAAACGGTACGCCCTTTGCTTGCTCCTATGGCATTAGGAGCTGCTACAAATAAATATGGCGAATTGCCTAAACCCGTAAAAGATATGATCAGCGCGCATGCGGCGGCAGTTGATAATATTGCGGTATTTTTTGGGGAAGACATATTTATAGCCTTTGGTGCTGTTTTACTTATGGATGCATTTTTAAAAGAAAACGGCATAACCGGTATTGAACCGCTGCATATTGGTTTATGGGCAATCCCTACCGCGCTATGCGCCTTGGTTATCCACTTATTTAGACTAGCTCGACTCGAAAGTAAAATTGCAAAAGCGGTTCAAAAGTACAATGCACCGGAGCCAATACTATGAGTAAAGTAATTGATGCCGATGTATCGCATACAAGCACTGCACTCGTGACCATTGAAAACATATACCTGCTTATTGGCATCATGGTAATGTTTTTAGTAGTACGTACCCTGCAAGACAAAAATCATCCAAAAAGGCTTACAACCGCCCTATTTTGGTTTTTATTTGGCAGTAGCTTTTTACTTGGTGATTTTGCTATTGCAACTCTTGGTGCACAAACAACGTATTTAATGGTGGGTATTAGCGTATTACTCATTGCTTTATTAGCCGGCTTAAATTTAGTTTCCATGGGAAGTTACTCTATTCCTAGCGAGCAGGATCAAAACCAAAGCGCTAAAACTCTAGGCAATAAGTTATTTATTCCCGCTTTAATGATCCCAATTGTTACCGTAGTCTTTACTGTACTATTTGATAATGTAGCTATAAACAATGTTTACTTACTTGATCAACGCCATTTAACACTTGCATCTTTAACCATTGCTTGTATTTTTGCATTACTTGTTGGCTGGAAAATCACTGGTGGTAGCCCTGTTCAAGCCGTAAGCGAATCACGCCGTTTAGTAGATTCTATTGGTTGGGCAGCCATTTTACCGCAAATGCTAGCCATGCTTGGTGGGGTATTTATTGTGGCGCAAACAGGCGACTCTATTAAAGAATTAGTTACTTTATTTATAGCCCCTGATAACCGTTTTATGCTGGTTGTTTTGTATTGTGTAGGTATGGCATTTTTTACCATGATTATGGGTAACGCGTTTGCTGCATTTCCGGTGATGACTGCTGGTATTGCGATGCCATTTTTAATTGAAGGTCATGGCGCAAGCCCTGCACCTTTAGTGGCGCTAGGTATGTATAGCGGCTATTGCGGTACGTTAATGACGCCGATGGCAGCCAATTTTAATATTATTCCTGCCGCTCTTTTAGACTTAAAAGATAAGTACCATGTAATAAAGGTTCAAATTCCGACGGCAGTTACCTTACTCGCCGTTAATATTATTTTAATGTATAGCTTGGTGTTTAATGACTAAATCAACTTCTTCAATGGCGTGTGTATTAATAACCGGCTTTGCGCCTTTTGGTGGCGAAGCTATAAACCCTTCTTGGCAAGCAGTGCAAAAACTTGATGAAACTATCATCATGAAACACAAAATATGTACACTAGAACTTGCCTGTGAGTTTAATTCGTCTATCAGTCAGCTTATAAACGCCATTGAGTCGCACAATCCGGCGGTTGTTTTATGTATAGGTCAAGCTGGTGGGCGCAGTGAAATATCAATAGAGCGAATAGCAATAAACGTTGACGATGCACGTATTAAAGACAATACAGGTAATCAACCTGTCGATACACCAATAGAAAAAAATGGCCCTGATGCCTATTTCACAAACTTACCAATAAAGCGCATGTTACAAGCATTGCACAACAGTAATATACCAGCTGCCATTTCGAATACGGCAGGCACGTATGTGTGTAATCACGTTATGTATGGTCTTATGCATTACATAAATGATCACTGCGCTGTAATGAAAGGTGGCTTTGTGCATATTCCTTATTTACCAAGCCAAGCTGTGCACCACAATGGCGCACCAAGCATGAGTGAGGAAACCGTTATTAACGCGCTGAAAGTGATGATTGCGCAAGCTTTGAACAATAATAGTGACGTAAAAATAGCAGCAGGCACCACACATTAACCACTTTGGTGCAGTTAAATATAACTTGGTGCATAAATTATTCTTAATTAATTGTAAAAGCTATGTGACTTGAGTAATTTTTTCTGATAAAACAAGGTTTCGCAGCACAGCAAATTGGCTTTGCTACACACATAATAGGAATGAGGAGTTACTATGTGTTCAATTTTTGGGGTATTAGACATAAAATCTGATCCCACTCAATTGCGTACCCAAGCAATTGAAATGTCAAAGCTGCTTAGACACCGAGGCCCAGATTGGTCTGGTGTATACGCATCTGAAAAAGCTATTTTAGTGCATGAGCGTTTAGCTATTGTTGGTGTATCAAGCGGTGCACAGCCTTTATACAATCCTGAAAAAACAAATATTTTAGCGGTTAACGGCGAGATTTATAATCATAAAGAACTTGCAGCAGAGCTAGATGTTGATTTTACTTTTCAAACTCAATCAGACTGTGAAGTTATTTTAGCGCTGTACAAACAAAAAGGGCCTGACTTTTTAGATGACCTAAATGGCATTTTTGCATTTTGTTTATACGACGAAGAAAATGACGCCTACTTAATTGGCCGTGACCATATTGGTATTATCCCGCTTTACACTGGTCACGACGAGCACGGTAACTTTTACGTTGCTTCTGAGCTAAAAGCACTTTCTCCAATTTGTAAGCATATTGAAGAATTTCCACCAGGGCATTACCTGTACAGCAAAGATGGTAAAATGACGCCTTATTACAAGCGTGATTGGGAAACGTTTGATGCAGTTAAAGATAACAGCGCACAAGCACAAGACGTTAAAGATGCATTAGAAGCGGCCGTTAAACGCCAGCTAATGTGTGACGTGCCTTACGGTGTATTACTTTCTGGTGGTTTAGACTCATCAGTTATCTCTGCTATCACCCAGCGTTTTGCTGCAAAACGTATTGAAGATAACGACGAAAGCGATGCATGGTGGCCTAAGTTGCATTCTTTTTCAGTAGGCCTTGAGGGTTCACCTGATTTAGCCGCGGCCCAAAAAGTAGCTGACATGATTGGTACTATTCACCACCCTATCATTTTTACCATTCAAGAAGGTATTGATGCATTACGTGAAGTGATTTACCACATAGAAACCTACGACGTAACAACAATTCGTGCCTCTACACCTATGTACCTAATGGCTCGCCAAATTAAAGCGATGGGCATTAAAATGGTGTTATCTGGCGAAGGTGCTGATGAGCTATTTGGTGGTTACTTATACTTCCATAAAGCCCCTAACGCACAAGAGTTTCATGAAGAGCTAAACCGTAAAGTATCAAAACTGCATATGTTTGACTGTTTACGTGCTAATAAATCAATGGCAGCATGGGGCGTAGAAGCACGTGTACCGTTCCTTGATAAAGAATTTGTTGATGTTGCTATGCGTATCAACCCTGAAGCTAAAATGTGTAAAGATGGCAAAATTGAAAAACACATTTTACGTGAAGGCTTTGATGGCTACTTGCCTGATGAAGTTTTATGGCGCCAAAAAGAGCAATTTTCAGACGGTGTTGGTTACAGCTGGATTGATACGTTAAAAGAGTTTGTAAACGAGCAAGTAAGCGATCAAGAGCTTGCAAATGCAAAATTTAAATACCCTATTAATACACCAGATTCAAAAGAAGCTTACTACTACCGTACTATTTTTGAATCGCACTTTCCGGGTGATGCATCAGCTAAATGTGTACCACATGGTAAATCGGTAGCGTGTTCGACTCCTGAAGCACTTGCATGGGACGCATCGTTCCAAAACAATGCAGATCCATCAGGTCGTGCTGCGGGCGTTCATAACGACGCGTATGCAAGCAAAGGTTAACACTCTTTGTTTAACGAAGCGTAAGCCCAAATGGCTTGCGCTTCGCTTTATAAAACTCACTTCCACCGAATCTGTTTTTTATAGCCCTGCAAATAACTTAAAAGGCTCTAGTGCTTTAATTGTTATTTATAAAAATGGGTTAACATCAAAAACAATGCAATATATTGCATCACAATCAAACCACCCTGCTACCGTATTTTTAAATCAAAATGAGATAACTAAACGCCATTGTAATATTCGCTGGTTTAACCAAACAAGTGAAATTAAACGCTGTGGACATGGCACTTTAGCGGCCGCTAATTTTTTAATAAAGCATTTTGGTTATTGCCCAGAAGTACTTACATCAATGAGTCATGAGCGTTTTACTATAAGAGTAAAAAAACAACGCGCCCAGTTATTACTAAAAAGCATAGAGCCTAAAAAAAGCGAATTAGCTGCAGGTGAGTTAAAAAGTGTGTTTTCATCAGCAATAAAAGCAGCCTACAGTACCGGCGATAAAAACGGTTATACGGTTGTATTATTTAATAAAGAATTTAATGAAGACGTTGAAAAAGACGATTTAAAAAGCTTACACGTTGATTTTAAAGCTTTGAGTAAACTCCACAAGAATGCAGTAATTGCCCTTAGTATAAAAAATAAAGACAAGAAAAATGCCATAGCGCATTTTAGATACTTTGCACCCCAGTTTGGAGTAAATGAGGACAGTGCAACGGGCTCAGCAATAACTGTTATTGCCCCCCTGCTATTTAGACTACATGGTTTAAATAAAGTTAAGCTTATACAGCAATCAAATAATGGCGCATTGCTAAATTATGAGTTTAACAATGCTAAAGTTGTCATTTACTAGGGTGTGTTGACCTTTGCGAATTGAAATTTGTTCAATCTAGGGGCGATTAAATCGCGGCGCGAGGTTTGTAACCTAGTGGGCTAAGTAAAAATCGAGCAACAAAGCGTTTATCGCCCCTAGGCAGAACCCGAAGGGCAGCACATGTTTGGCATTTATGCTGCGTTATCGCCTATTTATGTGGAATAGCCACACTTCATAGGCTCTGCCTTGCCAAAAAAGCAAACATATTGCTGCAAATTCAACTATCAAAGATCAACACGCCCTAAACATATTAAGTAAACGTTTAAAGCGGCCTTAATAAGCACAATGCAAAATAGTTACTATCGTCTTGCCATGTTTGCTCTAACTTTAAATTAGCTTGCGCTGCTAGCTGCTTAAACGACTCGAGCGTGTACTTGTGAGAGTTTTCTGTATGGATACTTTCACCTTCTATAAAGTCTATTTGCTGATCATTTATAATCACGCTTTGAGTGCAATTACTTACTAAATGCATTTCAATACGGCTATGTTGCTCGTTAAAGCGTGACTCGTGGCTAAAGTTATCTATATTAAATGTGCCGTTTAGCTCGTTATTAATACGTTGTAGTAAATTTTTATTAAATGCGGCGGTAACTCCCGCTTTATCGTTATATGCATCAAGTAACACTTGGCGCTCTTTAACTAAATCAACCCCAATTAATACATAACCGTTTACACCGCATAAGCGATGGAAATTATTCATAATCTCGATGGCTTTAACTGGAGAAAAATTGCCAAGAGTCGAGCCCGGAAAGTACACCAAATTGGTTTGACTATCTAAAGCGGTGTCTTTGGTTAGCTGTTTAACCATTTGATTATGTGTAAAGTCTCCTAGTAATGGCGAAATTGCCAAATCTGGAAATAATGGCGACAAATGTGCAAGTGAATAACTGAGCATCTCCTCAGAAATTTCAAACGGTACGAAGGTTTTTACGTTTGCCATATGCGCTAATAAATACGCAACCTTTTTACCCGAACCACACCCGGGCTCAATAATAGAGAGGTTTTCAGGTAGCATTTGAGCAATCGACTGCGAGTATTGCTCTAAAATAGACAGCTCAATACGTGTAACATAATACTCTTGTAAGGATGTTATTTGCTCGAATAATGCAGCACCTTTATCATCGTAAAAATACTTACACGGCAGCGTTTTTTGTTGTTGAGTTAATCCGCTTATCACGTCGTTTAAAAATTCAGTGTCGGTTATGTTACTTTTTTTAATCGCTGTTACTTGGCTCATACTATATCCTTAGCTAGTCTTATCCCGCTGCACATCCACGCTTGATGTGGGTAATAAAAATTTCGGTATGTTTGTCGTAAATGGTTTTGAGGGGTAAACACACACCCACCACGTAACACCATTTGGTTATTCATAAATTTACCATTGTATTCCCCTGCTACTCCTTCAATAGGTTTAAAACCGGGGTATGGTAAATATGCACTGTTTGTCCATTGCCAACATGAATCCGCTAACTGGTTTATTTCGGTATCATCTTTTGCTTGTTGTGGTATTAGGTAGTTATTATTAGTGTCTGTTAAAGATGTATTTTTAGCTGCATATTCCCATTCGAACTCTGTAGGCAAGCGAGCCTTTACAAAATTAGCATAGGCGCTGGCCTCAAAATAACTAACATGGCTGATGGGGGCACTTAAATTTAAAGGCTGCAATCCGTAATGTGTAAACTCAAACCATTCGTTATTTATGCAATGCCAATATAATGGATGCGTTAAACGAGTGTTTTGAATATGCGCCCAACCGTCGCTTAACCAATATTGTGGATTGCTATATCCACCGGCATTTATTAAGTCTAAATATTCACCATTAGTGACCAATCTATTAGCAAAACTGAATGGATGAATTAGTACTTGGTGTTTGGGGCACTCGTTATCATATGCAAATTCATCGTCGGCATTTGTGCCAATATTAATAATGGCTTGTTCAAAATTGATAAAATTAAGGGGTTTAATATCAGCTGATTTTTTTTGGCTATTTAAAAGCGATGTTTTATATTGAGGAAACAATGGATTTACTGAAAAGTTATATTTAATATCCATAAGCATTAGCTCTTGATGCTGTTGCTCGTGGTGTAACCCAAGTTGAATAATATCTTTAATGTGCGGGTTAACGTCAGTCTTAAGTAATTCAATCACGCGGCTATCTACATGTTCTCTGTAAGCTAGCACTTCGTCTAAACCTGGCCTAGATAAGCTTCCTCTGTTTGCCCGTTTAAATTGCTCTCCAATCCCATTGTAGTAAGAATTAAAAAGCATTTTATAGTGAGGGTTAAACACTGCGTACTGTTTACAATGAACACTAAGTAAAAACGTTTCAAAAAACCACGTGGTATGCGCTAAATGCCATTTAGTGGGACTAGCATCTGCCATAGCTTGTAATTGGCAATCTTCTACAGTCAGTGGTTCAATAATGGCTAGGCTTTCGCCTCTAACGCTGCAAAAGCGTTTAACAAGTTCGTTTTGATTGGTATCGTTTGTAACGCTTTCACGCATAATAGTAATAATCCTTTGCCTATCTATTTATAAAATATAGCTTAGGGCATGCTGAGCTTTTTGGATTGAAATTTGTTCAATCTAGGGGCGATTAAATCGCGGCACGAGGTTTGTAACCTAGTGGGCTAAGTAAAAACCGAGTAACAAAGAGTTAATCGTCCCTAGAAAGAACCCAAAGGGCAGTGTATGTTTGGTATTTATGCTGCGTTATCGCCTATTTATGGGGAATGACCACACTACATAGCCTCTGCCTTGCCTAAAAACCAAACACACTACTGCAAATTCAACATACCCTAATGTTGTGTTAAATCATATTCATATTACAACTTGATTAAAGATGCTTATCGGCTTATAAATTTATAATAGCCTTGAAGAAAAATTTGCTCCTTGCTAGCCGGCTTTTGATTATTTTTACGTGCATGCAAGCATGAGAAATAACGCATAAGCTGTTACCGAACTGCTAAGCTATAAATCTAGGAGCGATTAAATTGCGCCTAGATTTAATAAATTTCAATCCTAAAAGACTAACAAGCCCTAATATTTAAGCATTAATTAAGCTACTTAAAAATGATCTCTTTTTACTTAATCAAGTAAATTAATACTTTTAATAGCAAACTAAATTTTAACGTTCACTGAATTTTTAATTTTAGGGCCTTTAAATAAAACAATTATGAATTTGGCCATGTAAACAGCGTTTTAAATACAAATACATTTACATTTAATATTTAACTCATACACTACTAGTTGTATGATCACACTTCAAATTAGTTAGTCTTCAAATAATTACAGTATTACTTTTTACTTAATATTTAAAGGCTAATGTAATTCGATATGACGCCGAATTTATTTTGGCTTGTTAGGACAACTAAAGAGGTATTGCATGAAGGAAAATCATGACAAATATAGTATTGACAACACGGATTACACCGTAGGTCAGGACAACGTACAAAAGTGGGGTTTTGATATACACAACCCTGTTTTTGGAACTAGTGCGGGCCTGATTGTCATCTTTTTAATCGCCATACTTGTTACCGACCCACAAACTGCAAAAACAGCGCTTGATAGTATCAAGACCGATATTATTAATAATTTTGATGCCCTATTTATGTGGGCTGCTAACTTCTTTGTACTCTTTTGTTTAGCACTTATTGTTTCTCCTTACGGTAATATTCGCCTTGGTGGTGATGACGCTAAACCTTCTCACTCTCGCGTTTCATGGCTTGCTATGTTATTTGCTGCGGGTATGGGTATCGGCCTTATGTTTTGGGGCGTTGCTGAACCAGTTGCTTACTTTACTGGTTGGTACGAAACACCGCTTAATGTAGCCGCTAACACACCAGAAGCTGCAAAATTAGCAATGGGCGCAACTATGTTTCATTGGGGTCTTCACCCTTGGGCTATTTACGCTGTTGTTGGTTTATCTCTTGCGTTTTTTACCTATAACAAAGGTTTACCGCTTTCGATTCGTTCTATTTTTTACCCTATATTAGGTGATAGAGCGTGGGGTTGGCCTGGTCATATCATTGATATTTTAGCTGTACTTGCTACGTTATTTGGCCTTGCAACGTCTTTAGGTTTAGGTGCGCAGCAAGCTTCTGCAGGTATTAACCATGTATTTGGCACAGAAGGTGGCATTGGCTCTCAAATTTTAGTTATTGCAGGTGTAACACTTTTAGCCATTGTCTCTGTGGTTCGTGGTATTGACGGTGGTGTGAAACTGCTAAGTAATGTAAATATGCTAATTGCGTTTTCATTATTATTGTTTGTTTGTTTAGTAGGCTTTGCTGTAGCAATGGGTAATGTACCAACTACCGTAATGGGCTATGTAGAAAATATTATTCCATTGAGTAATCCTCACGGCCGTGAAGACGAAACGTGGATGCATGGTTGGACTGTGTTTTACTGGGCTTGGTGGATTTCCTGGTCACCGTTTGTAGGTATGTTTATCGCGCGTGTATCACGGGGTCGTACAATTCGTGAATTCTTAATTGCGGTTTTACTTATCCCTACTCTAGTTACTGTTTTATGGATGTCTATTTACGGCGGTATTGCGATTGATCAAGTAGTTAATGGTGTTGGTGCGTTAGGCACTAATGGTTTAACTGAAGTACCTTTAGCTATGTTCCAAATGCTTGATGAGTTACCTTTATCTAATATTTTATCGTTTATTGCAATTTTATTAGTGTTGGTATTTTTCATTACGTCATCTGACTCTGGTTCATTAGTAATTGATTCAATTACAGCTGGCGGTAAAATTGATGCACCGGTACCACAACGTATATTTTGGGCATCGGTTGAGGGCGCAATTGCAGCTGCTTTACTTTGGATTGGTGGCACACAAGCAATTGAAGCACTACAAGCAGGCGCTGTTTCTACAGGGTTGCCATTTACTATTGTATTGTTGTTTATGTGTTTAAGCTTAGTTTTAGGTTTACGAACTGAGCCTCGCCCAGTTAAGTAATACTTTTAGTAAGTAACACTTTTAGCTAGTAACGAAAGCGCCGCAATTTTGCGGCGTTTTTTTGTTTGGTCATTAAAAGCTAGAGCCACAGCTCTGAAATGGGCGTGTCTACACGATAATGGTGACTCAGTTGCGCTTGTAAAAGCTCAGCTGTAGCAAGTGCATCCGTTAGCGCATTATGATTTTGATATGCAGGTAGAGAATAACGCGCACGGCAATCTGTTAGTCTAAGAGAACCTAATTTTGTGTTAAACAGCCGCCCTAATAACCCTTGCCTTGCTTTTAGTGCTCTTTTTTCTATTTCCATTGTATCTACCAGTGCAAACTCAATCCCTTCTTTAAGTCTTAGTAATAAAGCATTGTTTAAAAAGTGGCGCTCTATTGCAGCGTAATGCACCACGACAACTTTACCACTGAGCGCTTCAAGTAAAGGCTCTATAATTTGATTAAAGTCAGGGGCCTCATTTACCTCAGAGTGCGTTATTCCATGTATTAAAATAGACTCTTCATGAAGATTACGCCTAGGCTGCACAACCCAATGCCGACTGTGCTTACAATAAATGCGCTCTAAATTGAACGGCACTAAACCAACACTCACTATATCGTCGTTTTGGCTATTTAAGCCTGTTGTTTCAAAATCCATTGCTACAAAAGGTACGTCTTTTATTGCAGCTTTGTCTTGATTATAAGCACCCGCATAAAAGTGTTTTAAGAGTTTATTTTTGGTGCTATTTGCAAGCTCGTTATACCTAGCTTGCCAATTAATTGCTTTATGATTACGCGGATTCATAGGCTACTTCATACCAGAGTTTGCTGTGTAGCTAAATTTTAAATAGCTTTGTGCTTTTTCTAAAATAGCGAATGCCTCTTTTAAGTTTCGTTGCTCGAACGGAGAAAGTAAATGTGGGTCTAAGTCGTTATCGGGCTCTTCGCCCTTCTCTATTTGCCACGCTTGATGGCGAATTCGCATCATGGCAATGTACTCAAGTGCATCACGTAAATCTTGCGCTTTGCCCTGTGGTAAAAGTTTTGCGTCAATAATATCTTCTAATCGCTCAAACGAGTTTTGTTTGCGTGAACCAATGGCTAATGCGTGCACGCGAATAACATCAGAAAGAGGTGCAGTCCCTCTTCGCTTTAAGTTCATTGAACGCTTATGTTGGCCATTATGCTCCATAACAAAGCCTTTAAAGAAGCCAAGTGGAGGTGTTCTATTTCTAGCATTTGCTGCCATATTAGCTAAAAACACGCGATTTACTTTACTTTGTTTTGCTATAAATATTTTAAGCTCGTCGGCCCACTTAGTTTTACCCCACACACCGTCTAAATCAAAAAATATAGCGCTATTAAGCAGCGCTTGTGGTTTTGGCTGCGCTATCCAATCTGCAAATTGATCGAACCACTGTGAGCGAGTTTTACGCCATTTTTTAAACGACGCCATAATTTCTCCATCACAGTAGGTGTAACCACACTGCGCTAAGCCATCACACACAAAATCAGCAATATTTTGAAAATACGCGTTATGTTTTTCGTCGTCGTAACTGTCATCTAAAATAAGCGCGTTGTCTTGATCGGTTACAATAAGTTGCTCGTCTCGAGCCATTGAGCCCAGAGCAATAAAACAATAAGGCACAGGAGGTGGTCCAAACTTTTCTTCTGCTAATACAAGTAGTCTTTGTTTAAATGTACGCCCTATAACAGCCATGGCTGTACCAACCATGTGTGAGTTTGCATCTTCATTCACCATACGAACAAACACATTGGGCAATTGGCGTGCATAATGCGCCAAATCTTCTATTGTTTGTTGAGCCAGTATGCCACGCACTAACAGTAAGCTGCTTTGAGATTCATAACGCAAAATATCAGAGAGAGAGATAACTCCTATTGGGCGTCTTTTCTGTACGACTGGCAAATGATGTAAGTTATCTCTAAGCATGGCAAGTACTGCTTCGAAAATATAGTCATTAGCATCTAAAAGCACTAAGTTAGTGGACATAATATCTTTTGCTTGCGTGTTAAAGGCAAGCCCTTTAGCCACTACTTTAGTGCGTAAATCCCTATCAGTTATTATACCAACTACTTGTCCATCATCTTCTTCTGGGTCATCATTTATGGGTTTATTTACATCTGTTACCAACACTGACGATACCGCCTCTTCGGTCATTAATTTAGCGATATCTTGTATCGTAGAAGTTGCATCTACGGTGACTACATCTCTGTGAATTAATGATTTTACCTTCGCGGTTGTCAGGTCATTACCATCGGCTTGCTCGACAATAGCTTGATGCAAACGCACGTTACCGTCTGTTTCGAAGTAATCAGCAAACGCATCAAAGTCATCACAGTAACGATTAAATAGCTCAATATTTATGCAATACACTAACGTATCTTCCAGAGCAGTTGCAGGAAAACGCACCTTACGGTTCATCAATAAACCCATTTGACCAAATATACCTGCGGTAGCCAAACGATTGTACAGCTCGCCATTTCGGCGATACATTTCTACAGAGCCACTTCTAATTACATACAAATCAGAAATGTCTTGTCCAAAACTCAAAATATCTGTTTGAGCTCTGAAATAAGCCACTTCTACTTGTTGAGCTAGCTCATTAAGCGCTTTTTGAGGTAAGTCATCAAAAGGAGGATGTTGTGCTAAAAATTGTGCGATTTCAACTTGTTCGGCTTGCATAAACCCCTTCCTGTATGCGCATTAAAATGACTAAATCTATTTTGCAGACTAACACTATCATCGGGGTGTGAAAACAATTACTGGACAATTTGGGGCACAAAAAAAGAGCCTAAATAGACTCTTTAAATGTAACACTTATTGTATAAATTTATTTACCGCGCTGAGCGTCTTTTTGGGCTTTTTTAGCTTCTTTACGTTGCTGTAAAACAGCTTGTGCCTCATTACCGATATGGCCCTCACCGCGCGCTTGCGCTAGTTCTATTTGCTTTTGTCGCTCTGCAAAACGTGTGCGTTGTTCGTCCGTTACTTCTTCAATACAATGATGACAAGAGACGCCTTCCATGTATTCAGGCTTTAACTTTTCGTCTTCTGTAATTGGCATACGACACGCGTGGCATTGATCATAAGAGCCTTTTTGTAGGTCGTGATCAACCGCAACACGATTATCAAATACAAAACACTCGCCTTCCCACATGGTTTCTTCTTTTGGCACTTCTTCTAGGTATTTTAAAATACCGCCTTCAAGGTGATAAACTTCATCAAAACCTTGCTCTTTCATGTAGGCTGTCGATTTTTCGCAGCGGATACCGCCGGTACAAAACATCGCCACTTTTTTGTGTTTTTCAGGGTCTAAGTTTTCTTTAGCCCACTGTGGAAATTCGCGAAAGGTTTTAGTATTTGGATCAACCGCATTTTGAAATGTACCAATTTCAATTTCGTAATCATTACGTGTATCAATTAAAATTACTTCAGGGTCAGATATAAGTGCGTTCCACTCATTTGGCTTTACATAGCTACCCACAACTTTAAGCGGATCTACGCCTTCAACGCCCATCGTTACAATTTCTTTTTTTAGTTTTACTTTAGTGCGGTAAAACGGACATTCATCGTCGTAAGATTCTTTTGTAACGATGTTTTTTAAATTTGGTTGCTCATCTAACCATGCTAATAAGTTGTCTATCCCTTCACGTTTTGCAGAAACAGTGCCGTTTATACCTTCGGCAGCGAGCAATAAAGTACCGCGTACTTCATTTGCTTCCATCACTTCTAGTAATGGCTTACGGATAGCTTCAAATTCAGGTAAACCTACAAACTTATACAGCGCACATACTACAAAGTGATCGCCCGTTACATTATCTTTATGAACAACAGTCATTATATTTCCTATTTTGCCTTGTTAGCCAATATTGGCGTTTACCGAATCGTAAATCCGGCGCATATGGGGCGCGTATTTTACGCTTTTTTAGTTTAATTGCAAAAAATAGCGCTATAGATTGGTTTTTACTGTTAGCGACCTAGCTGTGTAAGCTATAATGCGCTGATAAATTTATAGAGTTAATTTGCTCATTTTGGAGAAACACACATTGCAGTTTACTGATCTTGGGATTGATACACGCCTTGAAACACAACTAGCACATCAAGGGATCACCCAGCCCACCGATATTCAAGCGCATGCAGTGCCTACCGCACTTGCAGGGCATGACATTTTCGCTCAGTCTAAAACTGGGTCGGGCAAAACCTTGGCGTTTTTATTACCTGCTGTACAAAGGGTTATGAAACAAAAAGCACTCAGCAAACGCGATCCTCGTGTACTTATTGTTGCTCCTACGCGTGAGCTTGCTACGCAAGTATTTACTCAGCTGCGTTTATTAATTGCTGGCACAGCTATTAAGGCAGTTAAAATACTTGGCGGCGAAAACTTTAATGACCAAATAAAAGCACTTAGAAACGACCCACAATTCGTAGTTGCTACACCTGGGCGTTTAGCTGATCACATTACAAAACGCTCATTACAATTGAGCGGACTAGAACTGCTTATTTTTGATGAAGCCGATCGTATTTTAGATTTAGGTTTTACTGAGCAGTTAAAAATGATTAACGAGCAAGCTAATCACCGTTTACGTCAAACGTTATTGTTTTCTGCAACACTTGACCATGCACAAGTAGATGCTCTATCACGCAACCTATTAAAAAAACCAAAGCAAATTACGCTAAGTGCAGCAAATGAGCAACATAGCGATATTAAACAAACGTTATACCTTGCCGATCACCTTGATCATAAAGAAGCGCTATTAGAGCACTTTTTAAACCAAGATGATGTTGGCCAATGTATTATCTTCACAGCAACGCGTTCTGACACGAGCCGTTTGAGTGAAGCGCTTAATGCTAAAGGCTTCAAATCTGTAGCGCTTGCTGGTGATTTAACGCAAAGTAAACGTTTAGATATCATGGATTCGTTTAGTCGCGAAAACTTTAAAATATTGATCACCACCGACGTTGCATCTCGTGGTTTAGATTTACTAAGCGTAACGCATGTTATTAACTTTGATTTACCAAAACACGCTGAAGAATATGTACACCGCATAGGTCGCACAGGACGAGCAGGCTTTAAAGGTAACGCAATCTCATTAGTTGGCCCAAAAGATTGGGCAAGTTATTTAGCTATTAAAGCATTTTTAAATGACGAATTAAAATTTGCGAGCGTAGAGAGCTTAAAAGCTAAGTTTAAAGGTTTAAAAGAGAAAAAACCTGAGGCAGCGTGGGACAAATCTAAAGAAAAAGCCGCCGCTGTTAAAAAGCCTGCATTTAAGCGCAAAGCTAAACCTAAAAAGCCTACAGCACCAATTAAAGCACCGATGAACATTGATGGCGATACACCAATGCGCCGTAAAAAAAAGCCTGAGCAGGAATAATTATGAGTTACCTAGGAACCACACAAACATTATTTGTAAAAGAAGTGAGTAACGAAGGTGCTTACTTAGACGGCCATGATTTAGGTGAAGTATTTTTACCAAAACAAGAAATTAAACATGAGCTTGAAGCGGGCGATAGCATTAGTGTATTTATCTTTTTAGACAACGCTAACTTAGCAACGGCTACCACTAAAAAGCCACACGCACAAGTAGGTGAATATGCCCTGCTTCGCGTTAAAGAAATTAATAGTATTGGTGCATTTTTAGATTGGGGTCTTGAGAAAGATGTACTAACCCCGTTTAACGAACAAAAACCACGCATGCAGGAAGGTCACTCATATTTAGTTCGTCTGTACCTTGATAATGCAAGCCAACGTATTTGTGCATCAAACAACTTTAATCGCTTCCTATCTAAAGATGAGCCACAATATACTCACTTACAAGAAGTGGATTTAATTGTTGCTGGCAAAACAGATATTGGCTACAAGGTATTAATTGAAGAATCGCATTTCGGTGTTGTTTTTTACAATATGGTATTTAAAAGCTTATTTGTGGGTCAAAAGCTTAAAGGATATATTCAAAAAGTACGTGACGACGGAAAAATTGATGTTGTACTAGAAAAGCCAGGTATGGGAAAAGTAAGTGACCTTGGTGAAACTATTATGCAAAAACTTAAAAACGAAGGCGGTGTTATTCCACTTGGTGATAAGTCTGATCCTGAAGCAATAAAAAAGATGTTTTCTACCAGTAAGGCTAATTATAAAAAAGCAATTGGTGGCTTATTTAAACAAGAGTTAATAGATATTGAAGCAAAATCAATCCGTTTGAAGTAACAAAAATGCGTTTAGTATACTTACTAAACGCTTTGATTTTTTAGATTAGTTGATTTGAAAATAAGGTTTTTATCGTTTATTAAACCTAAAATATTAATGAAAGTGTATCAACCTAAAATATACTTATAAGGTAAAGTGCATTGCGTATATTGCCTGGAATAATCAAGCGCATCTTCTTTAGTTTCTAAATTAAGTGGTGCTAAACGAAATACCTTTTTGTCACAGTCTTGTTTTCGCTCATCGTGATTATCAACACATTCACTTATACTAATATTATGGTTACTTAAGACGCCTTCATTTTTATAACATAAATGATAAGCATAATCAGCCATCGTCTTTTTAAAATCATATACGTTAATAGGGTAGCTAGAAATAATATCTGTAACCTTTGTCACGCCATCATAAGCTTTACTTGAAAGAACATACTTGTTAACTAAAAAACCCGCAATAATAATGAAAAACAAACCAAAAAACGACTTCAAAATAGATCCCCTACTGAATTTTGATACTATTAATGTAGCATAATATACCAATTAAGTAAGGGCATAGCACTTAACAACTACTTTTTATTGAATTAAGCAATGGACTTGTTAATATCAGTTAATACTCTCAAAGGGTTTTCAGATTGCGTTATAGGCCGTCCAATCACTAAATAATCACTACCAGCATCAATGGCTTGCTTAGGTGTCATGATACGCTTTTGATCGCCTGCTGCACTCCCTTCTGGACGAATACCTGGAGTGATAAGTTTAAAGCTTTCCCCCAGCTCGGATTTAAGTACCTCAGCTTCTTGCGCTGAACATACAACACCGTCAAGTCCAGCCTCTTGAGCAAGTTTAGCTAAATAGATAACTTGCTCTTTCGCCGGCTTATCAATACCTAAACGCTCAAGCTCTTTTTCATCCATGCTTGTTAAAACAGTCACAGCAATTAGCAAAGGTGCTTTATCACCAAATTTTTCTAGGGCCATTTTAGCTTTATTCATCATTTCAAAGCCACCAGATGCATGTACATTAACCATCCATACTCCCATTTTTGCAGCTGCAGTCACAGCCTTTGCAACTGTATTAGGAATGTCATGAAACTTTAAGTCTAGGAAAACATCAAAGCCTAAATCAATTAGTTCTTTAACAAAAGTAGGACCAAAATAAGTAAACATCTCTTTGCCAACTTTAAGGCGACATGTCTCTGGTGAAAGTTGCTTAACAAAGTCTAGAGCTATTTGTTGATCGTCGTAATCTAATGCTATAAGAATTTTTTTTGAGTGTTCAAAAGACATAACTATCCTAATGTATGGCTATAAAGTAACTATAAATAGATCTAATGCGATATCTTCAGCAGGTGATTTTAAGTGTTGATAAATGAAATTTATATAGACTGTGTTTTACAAAAATTTCAACTAAGTAAACACTCAGTTTAATTTGCTAAAATGATCATCTTTAAATCCAGTATTATTAAAGGGGTTATTAAAATCCGTCTAATCCTCTGCTTGGAACAATAGTTTCCCAATGTTTACAAGAAGGGCAATTCCAATAAATCGTGTAGCTAGTAAAGCCACAGTGCTGACATTGAAAGTCAGGTTTAGTCGCTATGTAAGAAGTAACCAATTTATCAATTTGATTCAGTACTTCTTTTGTGTTTTTGTTTTGATCACCCATCAATTGCAGTAAAAAACTAAAACCACGAATAGTAGGTTGACGTTTTAAACTATCAGTTAAAAAATCAAAAGCTTGTTTTGTATGCCCTTGTTCTAGCAAAGCTTGGCAGTGTTTTATTTTTATTAATACACCGCCCTTTTCTAACA
Organism: Pseudoalteromonas sp. 20-92; assembly: GCF_030847595.1. NCBI lineage: Bacteria > Pseudomonadati > Pseudomonadota > Gammaproteobacteria > Alteromonadales > Pseudoalteromonadaceae > Pseudoalteromonas > Pseudoalteromonas sp. 20-92. The sequence goes on along the minus strand of NZ_JANJGQ010000018.1, from coordinate 52,581 downwards.
AGTCACCTACTAGCTCATGAAATTGATGCGTTAAATTTAATTGTTTATAACTATGTGCGAGCTGATCAATAAATAGCGGAGCAAACAAAGTAAATTGAGTAACAAGTTCACGCCAGTAATAAATTGCTTTAACGTAGTCTTCTTTTATATAAGCCAATAAACCTAATTCGTACAGAGGACGCACTGCTTTATAATTTAAGCTAATTGCTTTTCTCATTAATTGTGGATTATCATCACTCAGAGCAGATTCGCAATAAAAATTAGCAATAGCTTTGAATTGCTGTTCTTTAGAAAATAACTCGCTATGGGCTTCAAACATATTAATACCTTTTTCCCATTCGCGAGTTTGCGAATACAAAGTTATAATAGGTTCGAGCGCTTCAACATGCCCTGCTTTAACTAGCCAGACTAAATGTTCTTCAGCACCATCAAGTAAACCAGCCATAATATAGTCTTCAGCAAGTTCTAAACGGCTTGTTGCAGCTTGTTGTTCATTTAAGCTTGGGTGTTTTAAAAGTAGTTCATGGATTTTTATTGCGCGGTCTAGTTCACCTCGACGGCGAAACATAGTGGCAAGTGTAGAATAGTGCTCGACTGAATCAGCCGAAACTTCAAGCAAGTTAATTAAATGCTCTAAGCCCTGGTCTTCTTCTCTATCGAGTAAAAACTTTAAGCCTTTACTGTATTCAGAGGTAATCTGACGATTAAGTAAGTGAGCTTGGTTTTTAGCACTGTTTTTCCCCATAATCCAACCGTAACCGGCTGCAACAGGGAGTAATAAAAACAAAAGCTCAATCATAATTAAATGTCTTTATTAGCAGCAAGCTTTTTTTTATCTTCTTCAGGTACTAATAACTTTTTCAACCGATAGTTTTGCCACTTCAATTGTGAAAATAATTTAAAGCTAATAAAAAAACCGATCAAAACACCCAGTAAAAAGCAAATACTTATTATTACAGCTAAAGGTAATGTATTACTGGCAATAATATAATTAATTTGTACTAATTGTGGATTTTGAGAACCCAATACAAATGCGCTAATTAGGCATAGCGCAACCAGAATAATTTTTAAGACCTTAAACAAGTAACTACTCCACTAAGTTAACTAGGCAATACTTTCATTCACGCGGTCGCGTAATTCTTTACCCGGTTTAAAATGAGGTACATGCTTTCCGTCAAGCTCAACTGTATCGCCAGTCTTAGGGTTACGACCTGTGCGAGGAGCACGGAAATGCAAAGAGAAACTACCAAAACCTCTGATCTCAATACGATCTGAAGTAGATAATGAGCCGGCCATTTGTTCAAGAATTTCTTTTACAGCATTCTCAACATCTTTCACTGGAACGTGTGCGTGTTGTTCCGCAAGTGTTTCTATCAATTCTGACTTAGTCATATCGTTTCCTTAAAAAGAAATATAGGAAGGGCAAAAAATGCCCTTCCAACTAAAACTAATTATATATTAGTCTTTTTGTGCATTTGCGAAAGCAGCTGCCATTGCGTTTTCAAACACTGGCTCTTCTTTCTTAAGCTTCTCTAGTACTTCTTTCTCTTCTGCTTCGAAAAGAGCTTTTACAGATAAGCTTAAAGTGCGGTTCTTACGATCAACACCAACGTATTTAACTTCAATTTCGTCGCCTACAGAAACAACAGTAGTTGCATCTTCAACGCGTTCTTGAGCGATATCAGCTACACGGATGTAACCTTCAACGCCTTCGATAAGTTCAACAGTTGCGCCTTTCGCATCAACTTCTGTCACTTTACCTTTAACAATAGCACCTTTTTTGTTTGCATCAAGGTAGTTATTGAATGGGTCAGCTTCGATTTGCTTAACACCTAGAGAGATACGTTCACGCTCTGGGTCAACTTGCAATACGATAGCAGTGATTTCGTCGCCTTTCTTGAATTCACGTACAGCTTCTTCGCCAGGTGTATTCCAAGAAATATCTGAAAGGTGTACAAGACCGTCAATACCACCGTCAAGGCCGATAAAGATACCGAAGTCAGTGATTGATTTGATCTTACCAGTAACTTGATCGCCTTTGTTCTGTAGACGAGCAAATTCCTGCCAAGGATTAGCAATACATTGCTTAAGACCAAGAGAAATACGACGACGTTCTTCGTCAATTTCTAAAACCATAACTTCAACAGTGTCGCCAAGGCTTACAACTTTTGAAGGATGGATGTTCTTGTTAGTCCAATCCATTTCAGAAACGTGTACTAAGCCTTCAACGCCTTCTTCGATTTCCACGAAACAGCCGTAATCTGTAAGGTTAGTAACACGACCAGAAAGTTTAGAACCTTCTGGGTAACGACCAGCGATAGCTGCCCATGGATCTTCACCAAGCTGTTTAAGGCCTAGAGATACACGAGTTTTATCTTTGTCGAATTTTAGAACTTTAACTGCGATTTCGTCGCCAACATTAACGATTTCTGAAGGGTGTTTAACACGCTTCCAAGCCATATCAGTAATGTGTAGTAGACCATCAACACCACCAAGGTCAACGAATGCACCGTAGTCAGTAAGGTTCTTAACGATACCTTTAACTTCTTGACCTTCAACAAGGTTAGCAAGAAGCTCTTCACGTTCTTGTGAGTTTTCAGATTCGATAACTGCACGACGTGAAACAACAACGTTGTTACGTTTTTGATCAAGCTTGATTACTTTAAATTCAAGCTCTTTGCCTTCAAGGTGAGTTGTGTCACGTACTGGACGAACATCAACAAGTGAACCAGGTAGGAAAGCACGGATTGAATCAACTTCAACTGTGAAACCGCCTTTAACTTTACCGTTGATAACACCGGTAACAGTTTCTTGCTCTTCACATGCTTTCTCAAGACGGATCCACGCTTCGTGACGCTTCGCTTTCTCACGAGAAAGGATAGTTTCACCGAAACCGTCTTCAATTGCATCTAGTGCAACATCTACTTCGTCGCCAACAGCAACTTCAAGTTCACCAGCAGCATTTTTGAACTGCTCTGCAGGGATAGCACTTTCTGATTTAAGACCAGCATCTACAAGTACAATGTTATTCTCGATAGAGATTACTGTACCTTTAACAATAGAGCCTTGCTCTGCTTCAAAACCCTTTAAGCTTTCTTCAAATAACTGCGCAAAATTTTCTGACATACGAATATACGTCTCATATATTAATACCAATAAGCAACCATGCTGCATGGGGTTGTTAAAATAACACTGGCATCCTGCTGGTGCATAAAATGTGTTTAGCTTCGTTTAGGAAGCTTACCTTCAGATATCGCAACATCTAATAAAGTCATAACTTTATCAAACACTTGCTGAGCATTGAGTTCGCTAGTATCGAGTTCAATAGCATCGTCTGCCGGCACAAGCGGAGCAACGGTACGATTCATATCGCGCTCGTCACGAGCTTGAATGTCCTGTAATAGACCACTCAGTGTAACATCAAGGCCGCGCGTATTCAACTCAACAAAACGCCTACGAGCACGCTCTTCTGCACTTGCTGTTAAATAAATTTTTAACGGCGCATCTTGAAAAACCACAGTCCCCATATCGCGACCATCGGCAATTAAGCCACTTTCAGTACGAAACGCTCGCTGGCGACGTAATAATGCTTCACGAACGCGAGGTAATGCTGCAACCTTTGATGCCGCAGCGCCTACTTCTTCATTACGAATAGTAGTCGTTACATCTTCGCCTTCTAAAATAACTTTTCCTGCATTAGTTTGGCTATCTACCAAAAACTGCACATCTAAATTTGCAGCAAGAGGGACAAGCCCTTCTTCATTGTCTAATGCAATTTGGTGATGAAGTGCAGCTAAAGATAAAACGCGATAAATCGCACCGCTATCTAATACATCCCACCCTAACTTATCGGCTAACAAGCGACAAACAGTTCCTTTACCTGAACCACTTGGGCCATCAACGGTGATCACGGGCATTAATAACGCCTGCATTTAAACCTCCTGCAATGCACACCTAAATAAACCGCCATATTATACGCCAGTTATAAAAATATATCTGCTATTAGTGTGTAACTTTTTATAATTAGTTATAAAAGCCCTATTCACTGACTGACGCTAAAACATTGAAAAATGTAGGAAATGTCTTATAAGTACACTTTGGATCATTAATCGTTATAGGTTTCCCGCCAACAGCAACCATGGCAAAGCACATGGCTATACGGTGATCGTCGTAGGTATCTATTGCTACATCATTGAAATGTTCAGGTGGTGTAATTTCTATAAAATCATGCCCTTCTACAACATCTGCACCTACTTTTCTAAGCTCAGTTGCCATTGCATATAAACGGTCTGTTTCTTTTACTCGCCAGTTATAAATGTTACGAATGGCAGTTGGACCTTTAGCAAAAAGAGCAACTGTTGCGAGTGTCATAGCTGCATCAGGAATTGCATTAGCGTCAATATCTACGCCTTTTAATTCGCCTTTGCGAACAACTAAACGCTCATCATACCAATCGATTTTCGCGCCTACTTGCTCCATTACTTTGGCAAAGCCTATATCACCTTGAACCGATTTAGCACCTACACCTTTAATCTCAATTTCACCACCCGCTATCGCAGCTGCAGCAACAAAGTAAGAAGCAGAAGACGCATCCCCTTCAACCATAATTCGATCGAGTGATTGATACTGTTGACCACCTTTAACTTTAAAAGTTGCATAATTACTGTGTTCAACATTAACACCAAAACGTGCCATTACATCAAGCGTAATATCAATATATGGTTTAGAAACCAAGGTACCTTTAATGGTTATATTTGTATCACCACTAAACAAAGGTGCAGCCATTAGTAATGCAGTTAAAAATTGACTTGAAATACTACCGTCAATTTCAACTGAGCCGCCCTTAATTTGCCCACCCATAATCTTAAGTGGTGGATAGTCTTTATGTTTAGTATAAGTAACATCACCACCCAATGCTTGAAGAGCATCAACTAAATGCCCTATTGGACGCTCTTCCATGCGCGGCTCGCCTACTAACTCATATTCACCAGTAACAGCAGCAAGTACAGCCGTTAAAGGTCTGTAAGCAGTGCCGGCATTCCCTAAAAACAATGGCTCGCTAGGCGTTTTAAATACGCCACCAACGCCGTTTACTGTCGCGACTGTTCGCTCATCATTTAAAGTTACATGCACACCTAATAATTTTAAAGCACCTAACATATGGCGTATATCATCGCTATCAAGCAAATTTTCAACAACGGTAGTACCGCTTGCCAGTGCTGCTAAGAGCAAAATCCTATTCGATAAGCTCTTTGAGCCTGGTAGGGTTACCGTGCCATTTACTTTTGTAATTGGTTCTAAACGAAGCTGTTCCATTAACTGTGCTCCTTAGCAAAGGCAGCCATAAAGTCTACTAGGGCTTGAACACCTTCAAGTGGCATGGCGTTATAAATACTCGCACGCATACCGCCTACAATTCGGTGCCCTTCAAGTGCAAGTAAACCCGCATCATTGGATTGAGTTACAAACTGCTCATTTAAGCTTTCATCGTTTAGCCAAAAAGGAACATTCATACGTGAACGACAATGCTTAGCGACTATATTTGAGTAAAAGTCAGAATTATCAATAAAATTATACAGTAGCTCAGCTTTTGCAATATTTTGTGTTTCCATGGCTTTTACGCCGCCATTTCTCTCTAACCATTCGAAGACTTCGGCAGCTAAATACCATGCAAAAGTAGGTGGCGTGTTAAACATGCTGCCCTGTTTTGCTTCAAGGGCGTAATCTAAAATACCAGGCTTTGCTAGCCCTTCACGCTCAAGTAGTGTTTTACGAACAATAACGATTGAAATACCCGATGGACCGATATTTTTTTGCGCACCAGCGTAAATTAAATCAAATTTGTTCACGTCTATTTCGCGAGACAAAATAGTCGATGACATATCAGCAACAATCGGCGCAGTTGGGTGACTCGGTACATCAAAAATCTCGAGTCCATCTACCGTTTCGTTAGGGCAATAATGAATGTACGCCGCATCTTCTGGTAATTCCCAGTCAGCAACGTCTTTAATTGAAAATTCACCATCAGCATCATTACGTACATCCGTAAAAGACGTTTGAGTGAACTTATTCGCTTCATCTCTGGCGCTTTTCGACCATACGCCATTTTCGCAATAAAACGCTGTTTTGCCTTCTTGGTGCAAATTTAAAGGAACAGCACTAAATTGGCCACGACCGCCACCGTGCATAAACAACACTTCAAATTCATCACTGATATTCATTAAGCGGCGAAGACTCGCTTCACACTTTGCAGTTAATGCTAAAAACTCTTTGCTGCGATGGCTCATTTCCATTACAGAAACACCCAAGTTTTGCCAATCTAGAAACTCTTTTTGCGCTTTTTTCATAACCGCTTGCGGAAGCATAGCCGGTCCCGCACAAAAATTATATTTACTCATTACCTTTGCCTCATTCCAGTAATTTAACTACTAAGCATGAACGTATAATCCCCATCCACTCAACCTTACGATTTTAATGAATGAATATAATTTCACACTCTATTAATTTTTTTCAACAACATTAAAAAAAGCGGCCAAGGCCGCTTTTTCAATATCAATTATTCTGAAGGAGGATTATCATCCGCTACTCCATCAATAACCGTATCTACAGTTTCAACGTCTTCAATATCAATCAAGTCACTTTGAGTAACTTCAATCTCTTCTATACGTTGTAAACCAACTACTTGCTCTTCGTCAATAGTTCTGATCAAAATAACACCTTGAGTGTTACGTCCAACCGTAGAAACTTCATTAACACGAGTACGTACTAAGGTACCACGATTTGAAATAATCATTATTTCATCGTTGTCGTCAACTTGCACAGCACCAACAACAGCACCGTTACGTTCACTCACCTTAATTGATACAACACCCTGTGTTGCACGACTCTTCGATGGGTAATCTTCAAGTTGCGTACGCTTACCGTAACCGTTTTCAGTTACCGTCAGAATAGCACCGTCAGTTTTTGGTACAATTAACGATACTACGCGTTGCTCATCTGGCATTTTAATACCACGAACACCTGTAGCAGTACGACCCATAGGGCGAACACCTTTGAAACGAATCTCAGGGTTACCTTCTTCGTCTAATACAGGATTACCGTTTTCATCAACAACCGTTGTTTCTTCAGCTTCTTTAAAACGTACAACTTTACCTGCATCAGTGAACAACATAATTTCGTTGCTACCATCGGTAATATCAACCCCAATCAGGCTATCGCCTTCATTTAAGTTAACAGCAATAATACCGCTTGCACGTTGACGACTGTAAGCCGTTAATGGTGTTTTCTTAACTGTACCAAATGCTGTTGCCATAAAGATGTATTTATCTTCTGCGTACTCGCGTACTGGCAATATAGCAGTAATTCGTTCATCAGCTTCAAGTGGTAACAAGTTAACAATTGGCTTACCGCGCGCTGCACGACTTGCCAGTGGTAACTGATATACTTTAAGCCAATATAAACGCCCGGCCGTAGAGAAACATAAAATAGTATCGTGCGTATTTGCAACGAGTAGACGCTCAATGAAATCTTCATCTTTCATCTTCGTTGCTGATTTACCTTTACCACCACGGCGTTGTGCTTCGTAATCAGACAATGCCTGATATTTCACATAACCTTCGTGAGAAAGCGTTACTACAACGTCTTCTTCGGTAATTAAATCTTCTAAGCTAATATCGTGAGCCGCTGCATTAATTTCAGTACGACGTTCATCGCCGTATTGTGCTTTAATTTCAACTAACTCATCACGAATAACTTCCATTAAACGCTCTGGCGTTGCCAAAATATGTAAAAGCTCAGCAATTAAATCTAATAGTGTTTGATATTCACTCAGGATTTTTTCATGCTCAAGACCTGTTAGCTTGTGTAAGCGTAAATCTAGGATTGCTTGGGCTTGTTGCTCTGAAATAAAATACTGACCGTCGCGAATACCTAAATCAGCAGCGAGCCAATCTGGACGTGCTACATTATCTTCGCCTGCTTTTTCAAGCATTGATTTTACATTACCTAATTCCCACGAACGTGCCGTTAAAGCAACTTTAGCTTCAGCAGGTGTAGGGGATTTACGAATAAGTTCGATAATAGGGTCAATGTTTGCAAGCGCAATAGCTAAACCTTCTAGCATATGTGCACGATCGCGGGCTTTGCGTAAATCAAATACTGTACGACGAGTTACTACTTCACGACGGTGAATAATAAACTCTTCTAGCATTTCTTTTAAGTTGAAACACTTAGGCTGGTTGTTAATTAACGCAACCATATTCATACCAAACACAGTTTGTAACTGAGTCTGCGCATACAAGTTGTTTAAAATAACCTCGCCTACGTCACCACGTTTGATCTCAATAACGATACGCATACCGTCTTTGTCTGATTCATCACGTAGTGCACTAATACCTTCAATTTTTTTATCTTTAACAAGCTCAGCAATTTTTTCAATTAAGCGTGCTTTGTTAACTTGATAAGGAATTTCGTGAACGATAATTGTTTCACGGCCTGTTTTTTCATCCGTTTCAATCTCAGCTCGTGCACGCATGTACACTTTACCACGGCCAGTTTGGTATGCTTGTTCAATACCTTTCTTACCGTTGATAATTGCAGCGGTTGGAAAATCTGGGCCCGGAATATAATCCATTAACTCAGTTATAGTTAATTCAGGATTGATTATAAGCGCTAAACAACCATTAATAACTTCTGTTAAGTTATGTGGTGGGATATTTGTAGCCATACCTACCGCAATACCTGATGATCCGTTAACTAATAAGTTAGGGACCTTTGTTGGTAAAACGTCAGGGATTTGTTCTGTGCCGTCGTAGTTAGGAACGAAATCAACCGTTTCTTTTTCAAGATCAGCTAATAGCTCATGCGACATTTTTGCCATACGTACTTCTGTATAACGCATTGCCGCAGCTGAATCGCCATCAACCGAACCGAAGTTACCTTGGCCATCTACAAGCATATAACGTAGTGAGAATGGCTGAGCCATACGAACTATCGTGTCATAAACTGCACTGTCGCCGTGTGGGTGGTATTTACCGATTACGTCACCGACCACACGGGCCGATTTTTTGTAAGGCTTGTTCCAGTCATTACTAAGCTCGTTCATTGCAAACAAAACGCGGCGATGAACAGGTTTTAAGCCGTCACGTACGTCTGGTAATGCACGTCCTACAATTACGCTCATCGCGTAATCTAAGTAGGAGTTTTTTAACTCGTCTTCAATATTGACTGGCAGAATTTCATTGGCGAGATCAGTCATTTGATATCACATTCCTTCAGTATCAGCTCTCAACGACCCGGTATTGGGGATTAAGAGTATTGTTATTATTTCTAACAGCCATGCTATCACAATTAATTTTAATTTACAGGCGCAAAACTTTGCGATTTATCAATTTAGCCCTATATAATGGCCTCAGATTGACGAGGAAGTATTTTATGACCGAACATCAAAATGTAGATCACGCAGAAATAGCAAAATTTGAAGCCATCGCCGAGCGTTGGTGGGACCTAGACGGAGAATTCAAACCTCTTCACGAAATTAACCCGTTACGTTTAGACTTTATAGCAAACAAAACGCAAGGCTTATTCGATAAAGAAACACTCGACGTTGGCTGTGGTGGCGGTATTTTAAGCCAAAGCATGGCGCGTATGGGCGCAAAAGTAACTGGCATCGACATGGGGCAAGAGCCTTTAACTGTTGCTAAGTTACACAGTTTAGAAACTGGCGTAAATGTAGATTATATAAAAGTGCCTGCAGAAGAGTTTGCTTCACAAAATCCAGAGCGCTTTGATGTAATAACCTGTATGGAAATGCTTGAGCACGTTCCCGACCCGGCATCTATCATTCATGCCGTAGCCGCATTAGCCAAACCAGGCGCAGACGTGTTTTTTTCAACCCTGAACAAAACACCTAAAGCATACTTATACGCTATTGTTGGTGCTGAAAAGCTTTTAAAAATGGTGCCTGAAGGTACACACGACCATAAAAATTTTATAAAACCTGCACAGCTCATTGCATGGGCAGAGCAAGCGGGTTTAAAAGTTCGTGCAAGTACAGGCCTTTCTTATAACCCACTATCAAAGCAATATACGCTTAATAACGACGTTAGTGTAAATTACATACTTTATTTTGAGAAGTTAGCTTAATGGCTAACTCTCAAGCCCCCCACCCCCTTATTGAGTACGATGCATTTTTATTTGATTTAGACGGCACCCTACTCGACACTGCTGATGATTTAGGTGCCGCTTTAAACGCGGTGCTTATTAGCAATAAAATAGAGCCTGTTAGTAGTGATATATACCGTCCTGCGGCATCTAACGGCGCTGGCGCATTATTAGAGGCTGGTTTTAAAGCGTTATGGGACAAACAACCCCAAAGCGAGCTTATAAAGCAATTAGTTGACGAGTACGCTGCAAACATAGCAAATCACACACGCTGCTTCAGCGGAGTTGAATCGTTACTTATCGCCCTAGATCAGAAAAAGATCAAATGGGGGATCATGACTAACAAATCTGGGTTTTTAACCGATCCTTTAGTTGCAGCTATTCCTGCTTTAAAAAATGCCAGTATAGTAATAAGTGGTGACACTTTAGCAGAGGCTAAGCCATCACCTTTACCACTGCTACATTGTGCAAAGCTTATGCAAGTACAGCCAAAGCGTTGTTTATACATTGGTGATGCACAGCGTGACATACAAGCAGGCAAAGCAGCAGGTATGCATACCGCGACTGCACTTTGGGGTTACATTCCCAGTGAAGATGAGGCATTAAGCTGGAAAGCCAATTTAAACTGGCTAAGTCCAATTGATGGTTTTAACCATATATAGTGCTATGTTAATTAATAAACACTATATATTGTGATTGTGTTAGTTTTTAGGCAAAGCTTGCTGATAAAAAAAGCAGTCAAAATTTATTTTTTAAATGCGTAAATTTAGCAGATCATTAGTTGATTTTTGCATATTTCAACTTAAATGATTGTTCGAAGGTGAGTGTCTACTAACACAAATGCGTTATCCCAAAGTTATCCACAAACAGGGGCAATTATGTCCCTTGCAAAACAATGCAGACCACACTATCTTGTGATCTCTAAATTGAACAACACCAGATATTGTGGCCAAATGTTATTCAATTAAATTCACTAATTTGGTGAAACCTATAATAAATGAGCACTACACCTTGCTAATTTGAGGTGTAAACATTGGTCAAAATACATAATCCCCAAGGAATACAGGCAAAGCTATGAACCAACAGTTATCTGTAAGCAAACGTGACGGGCGTAAAGAGCCGCTTGATCTTGATAAGATCCATCGCGTTATTGAATGGGCCGCCGAAGGTTTGAACAACGTTTCGGTTTCGCAAGTTGAATTAAAATCACACATTCAATTTTACGATGGTATTCGTACCAAAGATATTCACGAAACCATTATTAAAGCAGCTGCAGATCAGATTTCAAAAGAATCGCCAGATTACCAGTATTTATCAGCGCGTTTAGCTGTATTCCACCTACGTAAAAAAGCCTATGGCCAATTTGAGCCACCACGTTTATTTGATCATGTAACTAAAATGGTTGAAGACAAACGCTATGATGCTCACTTATTAGTAGATTATACAGAGCAAGAGTTAGATGAGCTTGATGCGTACCTTGATCATTCTCGCGATCTTAACTTCAGCTACGCTGCTGTAAAACAGCTTGAAGGTAAGTACCTCGTTCAAAACCGTGTAACAGGTGAAATTTACGAAAGCGCACAGTTTTTATATATTTTAGTAGCGGCAAGTTTATTTTCAGATTACCCACGTGAAACGCGTACTAATTACATTAAACGTTTTTATGATGCGGTATCGTTATTTAAGATTTCATTGCCTACACCAATAATGGCTGGTGTTCGTACCCCTACTCGTCAATTTAGCTCATGTGTATTAATTGAATGTGGCGACAGCCTCGATTCAATCAATGCAACATCATCAGCTATTGTTAAGTACGTTTCACAACGTGCGGGTATTGGTATTAACGCAGGTCGAATTCGTGCGCTAGGTAGCCATATTCGTAATGGCGAAGCGTATCACACTGGTTGTATTCCTTTTTATAAGCACTTTCAAACAGCGGTTAAAAGTTGTTCGCAAGGTGGTGTACGTGGCGGCGCTGCAACATTGTTCTACCCGCTTTGGCACCTAGAAGTAGAAAACCTACTGGTACTTAAAAATAATCGTGGTGTAGAGGACAACCGTGTTCGTCACCTAGATTACGGCGTACAATTTAATAAATTAATGTATTCTCGTTTAATTAAAGACGATTACATTACGTTATTTAGCCCATCAGATGTGCCTGGCCTTTATGATGCATTTTTTGAAGACCAAGCAGAATTTGATGCGCTTTACGTCAAATACGAACAAGACGAGTCTATCCGTAAAAAGCGTATCAAAGCCATTGAGCTTTTCTCTATGTTTGCCCAAGAACGTGCAAGTACTGGTCGTATTTACTTACAAAATGTGGATCACTGTAATACACACAGCCCGTTCATTGCTAAAGTTGCGCCTATTCGCCAATCTAACTTATGTTTAGAAATTGCATTGCCAACTAAGCCACTTAATAACGTAAATGACGAAGAAGGCGAAATTGCCCTTTGTACACTTTCTGCGTTTAACTTAGGTGCAATAGAATCACTTGATGAGCTTGAAGAATTAGCTGAGCTTGCTGTACGTGCACTTGATAACTTACTTGATTTCCAAGACTACCCTGTACCGGCTGCTAAAAATGCCACTATGGGACGCCGTACGTTAGGAATAGGTGTAATTAACTACGCATACTACCTAGCTAAAAACGGTAAACGTTATTCAGATGGCAGCGCGAACGCCCTGACTCACAAAACATTTGAAGCGATTCAATACTACTTGATGAAAGCATCTAACGAGCTTGCTAAAGAGCGTGGTGCATGTCCTAAGTTTAACGAAACAACGTACTCTCAAGGCATTATGCCAACTGATACGTACAAACGTGATTTAGATAAGATTTGTGATGAGCCACTTCATCTTGATTGGGATACATTACGTGCAAACATTAAAGAGCACGGCATGCGTAACTCAACATTAAGTGCGTTAATGCCATCAGAAACATCGTCGCAAATCTCTAACGCTACAAACGGTATTGAGCCTCCACGTGGTCATATTAGTGTTAAAGCAAGCAAAGATGGTATTTTAAAACAAGTAGTTCCTGAGTATGAACGCTTAAAAAATAACTATGAGTTATTATGGGATATCCCATCAAACGATGGTTACTTACAGCTTGTAGGCATAATGCAAAAATTTGTTGACCAAACAATCTCAGCAAACACAAATTATGATCCAAACAAGTTCGAAGGCGGTAAAGTACCTATGCAAGTCTTATTAAAAGACTTACTGAGCGCATACAAACTGGGCGTTAAAACGTTGTACTATCACAATACTCGTGATGGCGCATCAGATTCACAAGAAGACACTCCTGACGTGGAAGATGACGATTGTGAAGGCGGCGCGTGTAAAATATAGTTACTAATTTTTATTTTAAGCGGGCATTTAGCCCGCTTTTTCTGATAGTTTTTTTGAGTGATAAACATGTCTTATACTACTTTTAGCCGAAACCATAATAACCAAATGCAAGAGCCAATGTTTTTTGGCCAAACAGTTAACGTATCTCGTTACGACCAACAAAAGTACCCTATCTTTGAAAAGCTAATCGAAAAACAATTGTCTTTCTTTTGGCGTCCTGAGGAAGTGGACGTAAGTAAAGACCGTTTAGACTTTCAGGCATTACCAGATCACGAAAAGCACATATTTTTAAGTAACTTAAAATACCAAACATTACTTGATAGTGTGCAAGGGCGTTCACCAAACGTAGCCCTACTGCCTATCGTATCGCTACCAGAACTTGAAACATGGATAGAAACATGGGCGTTTAGTGAAACAATTCACAGCCGCTCATACACACATATTATCCGTAACGTAACACAAGCACCTGAGCTTATTTTTGATGACATTGTTAGCAACGATAAAATTAGCGAACGTGCTGATGCGGTAACAAAATATTACGATGACCTAATTAACTCTGTATCACTTTACAATTTATACGGTGAAGGAAAACACGAAATTAACGGTAAAACCGTTATCGTGAATTTATTTGAGCTTAAAAAGAAACTTTACCTTGCAATGATGTCGGTAAATATTTTAGAGGCGATTCGTTTTTACGTAAGCTTTGCATGTTCGTTTGCGTTTGCTGAGCGTGAACTGATGGAAGGTAACGCTAAAATCATCAAGCTTATTGCGCGCGATGAAGCACTGCATCTTTCGGGTACTCAGCATATTTTAAATATTATGCAAGACGGTAAAGACGACCCAGAAATGGCGATTGTTGCCGCTCAGTGCCGAGACGAAGCAATTAAAATGTTTGTTGAAGCCGCAGAGCAAGAAAAAGAATGGGCAGAATACCTGTTTAAAGATGGCTCAATGATTGGTTTAAATAAACATATTTTATGTCAGTACGTTGAATACATCACCAACGCCCGTATGACTGCGATTGGCTTACCTGCACAGTTTGAAAACAACAGTAACCCTATTCCATGGATCAACTCATGGCTCGTGTCTGATAATGTACAAGTAGCACCACAAGAAGCAGAAATAAGCTCATACCTTGTTGGTCAAATAGACTCTCAAGTTGATGCATCAGAATTTGGTGATTTTGATTTATAATGAGTGACAAGTCTACTGCAAGCATAACGCTTGCAGAAAACAGCCAGTGTATAGAATTTAATACTGGCTGCCCTTCTCTTTTACACTGCTTAGAATCCATGAAAATAGACGTCGCATTCCAATGCCGTGAAGGCTACTGTGGAGCTTGCAGAGCTACTTTAGTGTCTGGCAGTGTTGAGTATAACGAAGAGCCACTTGCGTTTGTACGAGAAGGCGAAATATTGTTGTGCTGCTGTAAACCCAATGGCGATATAAGTATTAATTTAAAGTAATCTGCTGACAAATAAAAAGCCAATAATGAAAACATTATTGGCTTTTTGCTTAAGCTGCATTACGGCTAAATTTTGGAGTATTATTTTTCTTTCAAATAAACGGTTTTCTTCTCTAGATATTGCTCTAGACCAAATTTACCATCTTCGCCGCCAAAGCCGCTCTGTTTCCAGCCATTATGAAAACCTTGGTGCTGCTCACCCATACCACGGTTAATATAAACTTCACCCACTTCTAATTCGTTAATGGCTTTATTAATATCGAAAAAGTTTTGCGTAAATATATAAGCGCTTAAGCCATAAATACTGTCGTTACAGTATTCAATCGCTTGCTCCATATCTTTAACTTTAACAATAGGGAGTACTGGGCCAAAAGTTTCTTCGTGCACTGCAATGTTATCTTGCTTGACGTCTACAAGTAACGTGGGTTCGTACCAACAACCGCCTTCAAAACCCTCAACAGAAGCAACTTTACCACCAGTGGCGACAGAAGCGCCTTGTTGAATACTTTGTTGAACTATGTGATCAATGTTGTCTATTTCGCGTTGATTACACTTAGGACCCATTTGCGTATCTGGGTTCATAGGATCCCCAACACGAAGTGCTTTTACAGCTGGTATAAATTTAGCCATAAACGCATCGTACACAGACTCTTGAACATATAAACGCTCAACACAGGTGCATACTTGCCCGCAGTTAGCAAAACGACCCCAAAGCGCACCTTCAACAGCCTCATCAAGGTCGGCATCGGCCATAACAACCATTGGCGCTTTACCGCCAAGTTCAAGCATTACAGGCGTCATGTATTCTGCGCTAGTTTTGTAGATTTGCTTACCTGCAGCAGTAGAGCCTGTCATGGTGATCATTTTAGTAATTGGGCTTTCACACAATGCTTGGCCAACAACAGAACCTGATCCATTAATAACGTTTAGCACGCCAGCAGGAATACCCGCTTCATTTGCTAAACGACCTAGCTCGGTGGTTGCTAAAGGTGTTTCTTGAGTAGGTTTTAATACAATAGAGTTACCTGTGATCAACGCAGGTCCAATTTTACGACCAGCCAATGCCAGCGGAAAATTCCACGCAGTAATACCCACAACTACGCCTCGTGGCACTTTATGAATGTATATTTTTTCATCATCGTTATCGGAAGGTAAAATATCGCCTTCAATAGTAAGTGCATGGTCGCATGCATAGTCAATAAAAGTCGCTGTTACGTCAACTTCCATTTGTGCAACTGATAGTAATTTACCTTGCTCTGCAACAAGCATTGGCGCAAGAATATCTTTATTTTCACGAATTTTATTAGCAAACACACGCAATATATTTTGACGTGTGCGAGCTGTCAATTTAGCCCACTTTTTCTGTCCTACATTCGCTGATTCAAGTGCATACTGCGCATCTTCTATACAGCCTTTTGGTATTTCACCAATTTTTTTACCTGTAGATGGGCTTAATATTTCAATCGTGCCACTTGCTTTAGAAGCAACATATTCGCCATTTATAAAATTCACATTATTATGAAAGTTCATTGAACTATCTCCCCATCCATCCGCCATCAACCAATAAAATAGCGCCATTTACGTAACTAGCAGCCTCAGAAGCCAAGAACACAGCAGGCCCTTTAAAGTCTTCAGGATTTCCCCATCGACCTTGTGGAATACGCGCTAAGATGGCAGCATTACGCTCTTTGTCATTGCGTAATGCCTCAGTGTTATCGGTATCAATGTAACCTGGCGCAATGGCATTTACATTAATGCCTTTGCCAGCCCATTCATTAGAAAGCGCCATAACCAATTGCCCAATAGCACCTTTACTAGCTGCGTAACCTGGTACTGTAATACCACCTTGAAAAGTGAGCAAAGAAGCCGTGAAAATAACTTTACCCTCGCCATGCTCTATCATTTGTTTGCCTATTTCGCGGCTTAAAATAAATTGAGCATTTAAGTTAACTTCAATCACTTTATCCCATAAATCATCGCCATGCTCAGCCGCAGGAGCACGAAGGATTGTACCTGCATTATTGACTAAAATATCAATTTTTGGAAAATCACTTTTTACATCATTAATAAACGAATAAAGCGCGTCACGATCACCAAAATCACATTGGTAGGCTTTAAAATTTCGGCCAAGGGCTTTAACTTCTTTTTCTACTTCAGAGCCTTCAAGCTCTAAGCTTGCAGATACACCAATAATATCAGCGCCAGCCTGTGCTAAACCTAGAGCAATACCTTTACCAATACCGCGCTTACAACCTGTAACAAGGGCTACTTTGCCCTCTAAACTAAATTTTTCTAACATATTATTCATTTTCATACCTTTATAATTTTTATTATTGTGAGTTACATTCAACAAGCGCTTTCATGCCTTCTGGATTTCCATCCATACTCGCAAATGCACTACCAATATCAGTTAACGAACTAACCGAACTAATAAAAGGTTTAAGATCTATTTGGCCCGATGAAATTAATTCGATAGCCCAATCAAAGTCGGCCGCTTCGTATACACGTGCACCTAATAACTCCAACTCTTTCCAAAAAAATTGAAATAAATCGATTTCAGGTTTAACACTGTGAATAGCCACCATGACTATACGACCCCGGCGCCCTGCTATTTCAGTCATAGCCTCTATTGCGGGTTTTACGCCTGATACTTCAAATACAACATCAGCACCTTTTGTTTGCGTCCAGCTATCTACATAGGCAGCTAAATCTTCTTCAATGGGATTAACCGATTTAACACCTAGCTCATCGGCAAAAGCACGGCGGCTTTCGTTAGGCTCAGACACGAGTACTTCTGCGCCAACACTTTTAGCAACCGCAGCAACTAATTGCCCAATTGGCCCGCCACCAAGCACAACAACTTTCTCACCCGCTTGTAAGCGCGAGCGTCGTACATCATGGCACGCAACCGATAACGGCTCTATTAATGCGCCTTGTTTTAAATCAACGCCTGCTGGTAATTTATGCAAAGTACGCGCTTTAACTGTCCAGCTTGACTGAAAAGCACCTGGCGTATCTATTCCCATAAACTTTAAGTTTTGACAAATATGCGTATGCCCTGCATTACACGTAGGACAATCGCCACACCAATCTAGTGGACGTACTACCACGTTTTCGCCGACAGCAAAGCCTTCAACGCCTTCACCTATTTCTGCAACAACACCTGATATTTCATGGCCAATTGTTTGCGGAATAGACACTCGTTGATCCATCACACCATGGTATATGTGCATATCAGTACCACAAATCCCAACGTATCCAACACTCAATCTAATCTCACCCGCTTTAGGTTTAATAGATGTGCCTTCAACAATGTTAAATGACTTGTTACCTATATATTGTGCAGCTTGCATATTTTTATACCTTCAAGAATGTTTAATTAAATAGTGACCAAGTAATGCATCATTAAAACAATGCCGATACGAGGAATATCAAAGTGAACTATCATATCTTTGATATGGTTTATTGTTAACAATTTACACCTAGGTATGTAATTTGTAAAGCCACTCTTAATATTTAATATAACTTCAGAGCAGTAAAGCGAGTCAGTTAAAAACATTAAGGCTTGGGTAATAAAATTTACTTGTATGTTTTACTTTCAATCTATATTGTCAACAATTAACACAATATAAGGAGGCACAATAGTGATTAAAAACAAAAAATCAATTTTTAGCTTAGTGATAATTAGCGCTATGAACTTAGCGGGATGCAGCCAAACCACACAAACGCCCAGTAGCCAAACAAGTAACAACGTTGTATTTTCTGATGTGTCTGAACAAGCTGGCTTAATAACACAAAAAAACTGGAAATATGGCGGCCCTACCATTGCCGATATAAACAGTGATGGTCATTATGACCTGCTGCTAACAAATCACGACACCACTCCTATTCGTTTATTTATGGCAAATGGAGATGGCACATACACACTACAAAACGATATTTTTCCACGAGCAGATCTACACGGTATGTCGGCCGGTGATTACGACAACGATGGTGATCTCGATGTACTTATTGCACTAGGTGGTGGAAATGGCACTACACCTCAACCCCAGCGACTACTTAAAAACAATAATGGTAAATTTGAAGATAAAACCGTCGAAGCTGGCTTATCTAAAATGGGGGCTCGCGGGCGTTCTGTGCGCTGGGTTGATATAGATAGCGATGGTGATCTTGATTTTATCCAAGTAAACGCCGAAAAATTAATTCACGAAAACTCCCCTCGTAATATCATTTTTGAAAATATCGGCAATGGAAAATTTACTTATCACCCATCAGCTACTTTTGAAAATATAAAAGCCGAGCGTGTATTATTAACCGATTACAATAACGATGACATACTCGATATTTTTGCTTTTGATGGATACAACAATTTAGCTATTTATCAAGGTAATAACGACTTTACCTTCGCCAATACGACTCAAGATCTATTAGGTGCAAATAGTGAAGCCTACAAAGGCACGCTCGCAGTTGCGCAAGCTGATATAGATAACGACGGCGATATGGACTACTACCTTGCTCGCGGAAAGCTAAGCTACACTATCGCTAATAACAGTCTATCGTTTAATAAAAGTAGCAAACGACTAGACCTGCGTGATGAAGGTAATAAAAGTCACGATGGCATAACACTCATTACCGACAACACAAACTCAGGAAGCCTTATACTAAGTGACTTTTATCACTTCCCGCGTGCCAAGCTATTAAGCCATATGGATGTATACATAGGCGAGAAAAAAGAATTAATAAATACACCCAATAAAAACACAACCATTAGCCAGAAAAGAGCGCGCGGGTTTCCAACTAAGCTTGATAAAACTGGCTGGTACATTGGGTATTTAGGGAATAATAGATGGCGAGTAGAATGGGTACTTACCGATAACCTTGCATGGGATGTACGCGCATCATTCAAAAATGTAAAAGGCTATCAAAGCGATTGGCAACCACAAAATCTCGCCCTTCCTGATGTATTACTACGTAACGATAATGGTAAGCTAGTTGATATTTCATCTAAATTACCAGCATTAACAAACAGTAATAACTGGGGAGTTGTACCTGGCGATTTTAATAACGACACAAAAATAGACTTTATGGTCTATCGCTTTGGTGAACTAAAAGAGCGAGTTGCCGATGTTTTACTCATTAACCAAGGTGATTACAACTTTAAAGCAACAATCACTCATAACGCCGATACCGAACGTGGCTTAGACTCACATGGCGATATGGGAGCCGCATTTGACTTCAACCTAGACGGAAAACTCGACCTACTAAGCGGAGATGAAGATAACGGCCAATGGCATTTATATAAAAATACCACAGAGTTAAGTCACGCACACTTCACCCTTATTCGAGTTGGGTACTCAAAAAGTGGGGTTGATCCATATGGTGCAAAAGTACAAATTAAAACAGCAACTGCGAGCCAATATCAAGTTATTGGTTCACAAAGTGCTACCCACTCGCAAAGCTTACTTAATATTGTACATTTTGGATTAGCACAGGCAGATTCAATCTCATCAGTTATTGTTACATGGCGAGATGGCAGCTCTGAGCATTTAAATAAACAACCTACAGATCAATTGATAAGTGTTGGTAACTTAAATAACTGATCTATAGCCGCAACTCTCATACCCCCTTAATTAAGCGAATAACGACAGGGGGCTTATTATATTTACTTGATAATGTAATTTGGGATTTGTTTTGCCTGTTCAATATTCTGCTTATTTAACTGCTCAAAAAACTTATCTATTTGTGCTTTGTATTCCCATGATTGCTGCAATACATTATTTGTATTGTGCTTATTCCACTCATTCCACAGCTTGGCTAATTTCGCTTGTTTAGCAGGTAATGTATCAACCAAAATATGTCCTAGAGTTTTATCACTAACTTTAAGTGCGTTAAGCTTATCTAATACGACAACAATCGGGCGATCCATAGCAAAATTCATCGCAGCTAATATTCCCCCTCGCCTATAAAATGTGCAAACTGAGCTTAAGCAGCATCCGTTGCTTACTCGGCCTATGAACCGCTGAAAGCGATAATACAGCAAAGAAAGGTTGTTTATTTGGCGACTGATTAATCAGTAAAATGACTGGCTTGAGTCGCAAGTGTATCCACTAAGTACCCTTCGTGTTCAGCATAGTGTTTAAAGTCTCGCTCCATCTTTTGAGAAGGGTAAGCCTGTTGTTCTGCTTTACCATATGAAAAATAACCACGCGCGCCATCACGAAAACAAAAGTTATCAAACTCTCGCTGAGTAGCGATGATATTCATCGTGATTACCTTGAAGCCTATGCGGTAGGATTTAATAACTCAGCGTACTTTTCAACGGTATTTAAAAACACACCGAGTTATCACCAAAAGAATACCAACATCAATGCCAATTAAAGTCATCGATGAGGGCAGTTAAATGAGTTTATTTAATTTCCACATCACCATAACGCTGCTGATACAAAGATTTATGAACTTGTTTAGCCGCTTCAACTAACTCTGGGTAGGGAATGTCTGTTGTTGTTACAAATCCAACATTATAATTTTCGCCATCATACGCCCGACCGGTAATTGGCGAATCAATATATTGGAACCAGTGAGCACCAATTAAATACGGATTATCAATAACCGTTTTCATATAGGTTTTGTACATATCAGCACGATCGCGTTGATTAGCAGCATGGATAATGCCTGGATTCGGTTGACCAGTATCACCTGAACCAATGTGAAATTCCCCAATAATCGTAGGCATATCTAGTTCTTTCAACATATCCCATGTCATTGGGTCTAGTCCTTCACGATAATAATTATAACTGATCACATCGGCATACTTCTTAGCAGACCAGCGAGCTTCTGGCGATGTCCCCCAAGAAGTAAACCTCGCGCCCATATATAAATGGTCAGGCAATACTGATTTTAAAGAATGATTTACAACCTTAAAATATTCATCGGAGAAACGTATTAACAACCACGACAAATCGGCAATCATAGTGTTATTAAAATTACTGTCTTTTTTATAGTTAACGCCAGTATTATCAAATACCTTCCATGACTTAATATTTCTATTCCATGCCTTATTTAGCTGGCTAATGGTTTTATACTTTTGTTTTAACATATCACTGAACACTGATTTGGTCGGGCTATTCCCAGTCGTTTTAGATAGTGCATCAAGTACAATGCCATAACGTAAGGTTGTTGAGCCCTCTCCTCCCCAGCTCATTTCGTTATCAATAAACACCCCAATACACCAAGGGTTATTTTGTACTTCTTGGGCAATAACTTGAGTGGTTATGTTCGCTCTTTTAACAAATTCAGGATCGAAAGGGTCAGGCATGGCTCCCCAATAATCAAAACCAGAACTCAACCTTTTAAAGTCGCCGATGATCCACCCATTCGCAAAATAGGGAACTTGTTGATTATTATAAAAACTAGCATCGGTCCAATTCCCAAACGAAGTAAAGCCCCAATATTGCATTCTTTTTAAGGTTACTTCGCGCCATTTATCAATATAAGAATCTGGGTATTGCTGAGCATAACGACGTTCTAAATTTGCTTGGTAAAAGCTAAAAACTTCCCCATGTTGGATTGGTCCAAGATGAGATGAGCGCTTGTAACTATAGTGATTTGCCAACTTATCATTATACTGTGGTAGCCAATTAAACATGGCTCTTCGGTCTGGATAAGCGATGTAGGCTGATTTTTGATATTTAGCTAAATTACTATTTAAGCCCTTTGAATCTTCTGGCGTTACATCATCAGGGTCACGCGCTCTGACCGCATCATCGCGATAATCTACACCTGTAAATGTTGTTGTGTTAGCCATTCGCGCGTTGGCAATGCCTGAGGAAAAAAACAAATAACCTTCGGGGTCAACTAACGCCCATTTGCCATTTACTTTTTCCGTACGAAAAAAACCTGTTGCCTTTAACTTAGGCCCTTGCTTCCAACCGCCAAACTTACTTCTATCCGCCCGCGGGGTTACTTTCGACAAATCATTTAATTCTTTATTTGCGATTGCTCTTAATTGTTGTTCAGAGCTGACCTTTAACGGGTAGTTGACCTGTGTAGATTGACCAAATTTATCGACGATGTTTGTTAAAAAATCTGGTTTTGCATCGGGTATCGTTTCGAATCGTAAATTATCGACGGTTACAGCCGTTGGATTTATTTGAGTTTCTGTATAGATAGCGATACTTTCAACTTGGCTAAAATCTACATTGAGTTTAGCGCCTCTCAAGATCATTTTTCGTGCGGCTGTTTTAAAGCTACCAGGAGTGTCTCTGAGTCCTGTATCAACATTTAAAGTCTGGGAGTTGAGCTCAAAATATAATGTAGCGTGCTCGTTAGTTGTTAGCCCAATTGTGCGTCTTTGGACTTGTTTATCTTTACCTGTGATATTCACACTGAGCATCACTGGAAAGTCGCTTACGTTTGAAACATCGAAAAATAAAGCGCTATTGCCCAAAACACTCAGATCCCATAACTTATTCGGTTTGAGTGTGATCCCAGAGAATTTATGCTTAGTGGAAAACGAAAGCTCTAATGCTTTATTTTTATTTTTAATTACTTGTGTCGTTTTTATATTTTTATTTGTTAGTTTATAACTGTTACTAGCGTGCTCAAAATCGTCAATTAAAATAGTCTTGTTATCGTGTTGCAAGTCAAATTCCCTTGCAACACCTTCACCGCTTAAAGCTAACGTTGAGTATACAAAGATAGATAAGCATCTAATTATTTTATTCATTTTATTCATTTTATTCATTTTATTACCTTATACTTTAACGAGTAATAGGTAATGTTATGAAAATGCACTCTGACACATATTTTTATTCATTTAACTGGTTATGAGTCATTAGTTGAATTATTTGCTGTTGATTCAATGCCACTTCTACTACATAAAGCTCATCGAGTCCGCCTTTAAAGAACATTTGCTTCTCATGTGTTGCGCCTTCTATGTAACCAATATTTTTGCCTATCGTCAGTGGCCGAGAGGCTGGGTGCTGTAAATTTGTTGCGACTTTAGCGATTGATTTTTTCTGCGTTTTTTCAAGCTTACCATCAACATATAGCAAAACATGTGTCGCTAAGTTACTCTTTAGTCCACCGTATAGAACCACTGCAATATGGTGCCACTCATCATCTCGCAAGTCGGTATTACCCACAATTTGAGCATTATAGGTCCCTATTCTGATCCTACCTAAAGGCCCGTCAATTAACTCTGGATTAGGGGAAATTTGCCACGCTGAATAATCTTGCTGTAATCCCCAGCTCACAATGCCGTATGCATTTTCAGGTAAAAAATCACTAGGTACTTTGAGCCAAAAGGCGACCGTTCTGGGGTTATCACTGCCAACACCAGGGTACTGTGTTTCTAACCAATTATTTTCACCATTAAAGCTAATTGCCTTATCATATACACCCGCTACCTCTGTTAACGGTTCATCAATAGGTGATTTATCTTTGGCTACATACTGTTGCCCATCAATACCACGGCCGCTGGAGAGATAATTATGTTGCTGCTTATCATCAAATGACCAATGTAATAAGTGAGGCTCTTCTATTGAGTCTCCAGGTAATACACGCATAAAATCAGAAGGTACGCTAACAAAGCTGGTAATTTGATGATTTAAATCAAACGCTAATGCCTGATCTTTTTTCACATGTTGATAAGACTGCGTTTTATTGCCACGCGCTTTTATTTCACCATCGAGCACATGTACTTGAGATTCACCGCTATTAGACACTTCGACGCCAAATTCTGTGCCTAAATCTATTATCTCTGAACTTGGGGTATCAACTCTAAAGCCAATTGCATTTTGTGGTACTCGGACCACTAACTTACCATGATGAAGCGTTACTTTATCTCTGGATTGCAAATTCACTTTAACCGGCGCTTCTAAAACGAGTACCACGCCATTTTCGAGTGAAATTTCACTGTAACCATGCTCAAGAATAATATCTCCTTGACCTAATTGACTGCCAACAGAAAAATTAGCATTATGCGAAGCAGTCATTTTTGTGACTTCAGCAAACTTATTTGTGTAGTCCAAGTGCTCTGCCAAAAATATAACGCTGACAAAAAGCATAATACTTGCAGCAAGCGCATACGGGCTTGAAAACCAGCTCATTGTACTTTTCGGCCGAATCGTTTTTTGTTGCTCGCTTAGTTTTGCCATTACACTGCGGGTAAAATTGTCTGGTCGCATATCCGATTGATGATGTGCTTTTAATAAACGTTCACTCGTCACATATTTACTCACTTGTGCAAGTAAATTAACATCATGCTGACAGGCTTCAAGCAATTCGTCGGCAACATCTTCGCCAGCCAAATACGCGGCTAATAGCTGTTGTTGGTGCTTCGTCATTTGTTCAGTCATGCTCATCGTTGCTGCTGCTGTATTCTTTTATCAATACATGTTTTCAATGATTGACGAATTCTAAATAAGCGCATAGTCATAGTAGAATGTTTATCTTCATATTTTCGACATAGCTCAGCCAATGAAACACCTAATGTGTAATGTTCAGTTAATAAATTGCGCATTTTCTCGGTTAATTTTTCAAGGCAAATAGTTAAATTATCAAACATATCAAGCTCGGCCCCTTCATGGATATTTTCATCAATGTGTTGATTTATTAAATGCTCTAACTCATCAGCGCTGCCTAATGTCACGGCTCGGTGTTTACGTTGATGGTTTTTTAATAAATAAGCAGCAATCCCCCTCAACCAAGCTAAAAAGGAACTTTCACTGTTAAACTCAGCGATTTTTTTAAAAGCAATAATAAAGGTCTCTTGTGCTAAATCTTCTGCTTCGTGAGGGGTATTTAGTCGAATAACTAAAAAGGCCCTCACAGCAGACTGATAACGCTCAACTAACAGAGAATATGCAGCAACATTGCCTTGTAATATATCGTCAATTATAGAACCATCACTTTTACCATCTAACGATATTATATTTTCTTTCAAATCAGAGTCCTAATTGAAATAACTGACGTAAGATGGTGCGTCAATTTGCAATTGACTTTGAGTCGTAAATAACTTCCCAGATGCTAAATCACGCTTAATAATCACAACATTATTACTATATTGATTAGCCACTAATAGCTGCTTTTGTGATTTTGAAAAATTAAAATCACGAGGATGTAAACCGTCACTTGAGACTTTATTAATTAATTGTAGTCGGGTTTCTGCCATTAATTGATAACCATAAATTGCATTCTCACCGCGCACAGCAACATAAACATGACGACCATCCTCAGAAATACGAATTGCCGATGCAAGGTTTTGTTGCTCGCCAACTTTTGCGGGCATTATATTTGTTTTTGAAACGTGTAATAACGCACCATTTTGTAATATTTTGAAGATACTAATACTGTTACTCAATTCATTTAAGCTAAACACTAATTTTTTAGCCGGATGAAAAGCAAGATGACGAGGCCCATCCCCCGGCGTTAATTCAATGCGGTGTACTGGCGTAAAATCACTTTTTAAGCTATCAAAAACAATAATCTCGTCTGTACCTAAATCCGTCAAATACAGATAGCGACTTTGCTTATCCCACCCCGAAAAATGTAAATGAGCACTTCGTTGTCTGGGCGTAATACTACTTCCTGTATTAGTAAATTGACCCCGTGATACTAATAATCCTGCCTTATTAATATTAAACAGTTCACTATTACCTGTCGTGTAATTTACAACAGCTAACTGCTGGCGATCATCCGAAATATTAATATGACATAGCCCTTTTCCTTCAATCGGGTACGTTTTAAGCTTTGTAAACGCTTTACTTTTCCAGTCATAAACGTTAATAACAGATTTTTTATCAAGCCCTCTGCCAATGCTATACAATTTATTTATTGTCGGTTGCCAATTTAGATAGCTTGGATCGGTTGCCGATACAACGACGCGTTCGTTAATTAATAGATCATCACTTTCATTATAAGAAACTAAATAAACGCCCTGATCAGGCTCATTTGTGTAGCTGCCGACTAAAAAATAATTAAGTCGAGATTGTTCATCACTGATACTTTGACAACCACCAAGGCAAAAAATAAAGGATATAAAAACAAACAGCTGAGCGCACTTTTCAAGTCGTATATGTAATCCTGTTAGCCATAAACTCATTTATTCAATTCCCTTTACTTAATTTGAATTTCAAACAGTGCTGCAGGCACATTTTTAGATGGATGAGCGAATTCTAGAATCAATTGTTGCGTTGTTATAGGCTCTACTAAATCGATTTTATTAATACTTTGATAATTACCCGTAACGTGTGCAATTACCTCACCAGAATCTGTTTTAATTGTATAGGTTTGCACACAATAAGGTACCTGGTCTTCGTTATGCTCCATTAATACGGTTTCTAACGCATGGTCAAAGTCACTATCAAAATAAAGAACTATTTGCCTCATCGTTACTTTTTCTGGCCATGCTAACCTTAGGGTTGGCGATGGATCTGCTAAATCAGCAACCCATGCATTCGTTTGTAGCCAAGGCCTCACAAAGCCGTTAATTACCTGCGTCGCTTGGTTATTATGAATGGCGGGAGATATACCGATTGCCAAATTTTGACCGTTTGGCCGCCGCGCTGGTGTCCAAAATTCAAACTCTTCAAGACCACTATTCTCAGGCACTGTTTGTTTGCCTTTATTTGATACCGCTTTGTGAACTTTATTGAACACAACCATAGTGCCCGTAATAAGCTGCTCTGTGGTAGCAAGCTCCATATCACTGTTTTGTAAAAAACAAATGAACCCGTACTGCATCTCTAAGCTGCAATCACTAAAATCAAATTCGAGCGTACTTTCGCCCGCCGTGACAGACAAACTGATAGTTTTATTTATAACATCTGGCGTATAGTTTTCATGCTTGATACTAGTGCGTAATTGGCACGTTAACTCTGTCTCTTTATGAGCAAAAACCGTTATGCTAATTGTTGGTCCTTGGCCTTTTGCAAAAGCAACCAACTGTGCACACGATGAATCTAATTGCATTCTACGGCCGCCAGGTTGAAAACCATTGAACACTAATTCACTCGATGCAGTAATAGAGGCTTGGGCTGCTAAATTATTGTGCTTATCTAAACGGATCCCAGGGATACTTTGGCCATTTAGATTCAGGTTTTGCTGTAACTGTGCTATGTGTTCTGGCTGTAATAGCTCTTTGGGTGTGATATTGAGTTTATTACACATAGCAGCAGCTGCCCCCACCGCTTGTCCGCCGTGTGCGCAGGTAATCATAACTCGTGTTGAACCAAACGCCATATGTGTTGCGCTGATTATTCGTCCTGCATAATATAAATTTTCTATATCACGGCTAACAAAGCAGCGGTACGGTATTTGGTAAACCCCTTTTGAATGATATTGAGAGCAAGGAGGTCGTTCGCTGTATATGCCTTCAGCGGGGTGAATATCAATCGCCCATCCACCAAAAGATACAGCATCATTGAACTGGGTTTGCTCAAT
This sequence comes from Pseudoalteromonas sp. 20-92, assembly GCF_030847595.1. Classification (NCBI taxonomy): domain Bacteria; kingdom Pseudomonadati; phylum Pseudomonadota; class Gammaproteobacteria; order Alteromonadales; family Pseudoalteromonadaceae; genus Pseudoalteromonas; species Pseudoalteromonas sp. 20-92. Next base: position 24,152 of record NZ_JANJGQ010000018.1, on the reverse strand, counting down.
AATATCTTGCTGTTTTATCATATATTCCCCTTCAAAGCGCCTGCTTTCGCGTTTGCCAGGAATTGTGCCTACCCATTCTAAAGTTAGATTTTCGACATCATCAAACCTGCCGCTATTTTTTATGTAGTCCCAAATTCCGTAAACGAGTTTCCAAAGCTCCCATTTAATATCCTCCGTTTCATAAATAGTATCGCGTATTCCGCCAAATTCTATCCACCAAAACTTACAGCCAGAGTCACTTCCGGCAATATCTTTACAGCGAGGTATCGCCTCTATTTGTTCATACGAGTAAGCAAAATCAGGGGCTTTGTAACTAATAGGCTGATCCATTTTTTTACTGTAGAAAAATAATGTATGACCAAGTAACTCCATGTTCTCTTCATCAGATGCTAACAGCTCACCAAACTCTGCTTTTGATTCAGCACCAATTCTGAACCCCGCTCCAGCATTAAACGCAACAAGGCCATCACCGGTCGCATCACAAAATAACGGCGCACTAATAATGTAATGAGTAGAATTTTGACTGCAAAATGCCTCTACACTGGCAATCTTAGTGCTGTGTTGTTTATTTACATCAACCACAGAGGTATTTAACAACAAGGTAATATTTTTTTCGGCAATTACTTTGTCGAGCAAAATGGTATCGAAAATTAATGGGTTACCGTGTCTGTTTAACTTAAGATTGTCCAGCATGATTTCATCAATAACCCCACCCTCGCGTGACCAGCGATTATTGTTGCCCATATGCGATGTTGCCCCCAACGCCCATAATCTTACTTCGCTTGACGCATTACCACCGAGTACGGGACGATCTTGAATTAACACAACCTTACTACCCGCTCGCGCCGCACTGATTGCTGCACATGTACCTGCTAAGCCACCACCGGCAACCACAAACTGAGTATTTAATTGTTGTTTCTTATTTTCGCGTGCAGCTTCATTAAAGTTTTGCTTAATCATAACTCTTGATCTCTTTTTCTTGTTTTTGATATGAGCGTTTATTTTTTAATTCTGGGCTTAATGACTGCGCAAAATAAACACTAGGCTGGTGAGGTACATCCGTGACTTTTAATTCTTTTTCAAGCTCATTTACCATTAAACTACAATCAAATCTGGCTAAAAAACTGTGTTTATTGCGCGCTTGTTTGTCTGAAAAGTGGCACAAGCCCCACTCAATCCCGTTTGCTTTGCTTGCACAGTCAAATGCATTGGCAACATAAGGACCTGCTGCAATTGGCATGAGGGAGGTCACTGCGGCAATCGAAAAGTTCACCCCATCAGGTGAATATTGAATGGTGTTACTTTCATTGCCATTTCTGATAGTAAAAGCAGCTATTCCTGATTTAAACGGAAAATAAGTAGTTTCGTGGCCTGAGTTTAAAATAGGGTTCAGAGGGTGTTTTTCAAAAGGCCCAAAAGGATTATTCGCGGTTGCCAAGCCATTACCCACTAAGTAATCAGGTCTATCTCCGTAGGCGGCTTTATAGTATAAATGTATTTTTCCGTTATAAATTAATAAATAAGGGTCATGAATCGAGAATTGATCCCAACTTCCCGGCTCACCATTTTCAATAATAACCTCACCATGTGGCAACCACGGTCCATCTGGCGTATCGGCAACTGATAGTGTTACCGGACAATGATCACCTTTCTTACCGCTAGCTTCATTAAAGGCTTGATAATAAAGATAATATTTATTTTCATAAATCAAGATATCTGGTGTACTAACCGAGCGCCAACCTAACTGCGGGTGCTTGGGCCTAGTGACGGCAATACCTTGTTCAACCCAGTCAAATCCATTAATACTAATGGCATAGCCAATTTCGGATAAATCCCAATCAGTGGATGGAGTCAACTCGTTACAGTGCTGCGCCCCTTTTGGTGGAAATTGAGTACACCGTTTTGTGTACCAAACATAATAAAGACCATCAACTTTGATAATTTTAGATGGGTCGCGTCTTGAAATAGTCCCATCATTATTATGATAGTTAAAGCCCGTGAGCTCAGTGTACTTAAAACTAGTAAATAAAGGATTGTCTTCCGGACGAGGGGTTAAATAATTGTCATACAACCTCGACATTGCTGCACTCAATTCTCGTGCTGGTTTTTTAGCTGGAATATCCCATGGGTAACTTTGCTGCTTTAATTTGTTATTGCTATTGCTCATTGATACGTACCTTTACTGCCTTACTTCTAAACTTAAAAACTAAAACACCCCCTAATATAAAAATGCCACTGCTTATTAATGTTATTTCGATTTTTCCGATGGTGGCAATTGCGGCCAACGAAAGCATAATCGCGCCAGTAGAGAGAATACCAAACCCTAAAACTCGAATACCATGATTGTTATCCGCGCTTTTTTCTGGAGTTATTAATTCGGCCGTCGGTTTAATTTGGCTTAATTCGACTAAGTAGTTTTCATAACACGCAGGTGTTTTTCTTTGTGCTCTTAAGTACAACTCAAATACCGTTAGCATCAATACAGGAAATAACACCCCCATCATCATCTCCTGCGCTCTATCTAAGCTAAAATCAAATAACCAAGGACTCACAAACTTAAAAAAAGCATTCACCAGTAAACTAAAAATAGTGGTTATTAAAATCGTTTTCCCAGTTTGATAACGAGAAAAAAGCAACCAAATGGGCGGTAAAAACAACGGTCCACCAGTGAGCGCAGCCATGGTCATTACCACTTCAACTACACCACCAAGTAAGGGAATTAGTAACGCAACAATAATCGTAATTAGCCCGAGTACGCCAGTTGCAATTCGACCGACCTTGACTAGCGTAGCTTGGGAAGCATCTGGTTTTATATTTTTATATATGTCATTACTGATAACACCTGCGGCGATGTTTAAAGACGTATTAATTGAGCTTGATGTCGCAAATACCATTCCTGCTAGCATTAATCCAAGCATCCCTACCGGCAATACTTCTTTGCACATTTGCAAATAAGCTCCTTCACTTTCAAACCCAACTAGACTGGGGTTCATCGTTCGGTAAATCATCGGGGCTAACATCCAAACTACTGGGCAAATAAGATAAAGAATCGCAAATAGTCCCCCAACCTTTTTTGCATCCTTTGGTGTTTTCACACTGGTGAAGCGTTGAATATAAGACCAGTTACCAGCAATAAAAAATAAGTTATAGAGTCCAAAGGCAAAGATAAACTCCCATGAATACTCATCATTTACTAAGTTAAAAAAATCATCAGGTGCTTTGTCGATAAAGTTCTCAATGCCGCCAATCGCCTCAAATGATAGCGGTACCACAATTAATACCGCTGCAGTGAGCACCACAAATTGCAAAATGTCGGTAATTATCACCGCCCATAAACCGCCAACAGCGGTATAGGCTAAGATCAATAGTCCTAAAATGATGACGGTATATTCAAGAGATAAACCCGTAGCGACTTCAACTATTTTTGCCACAGGATATAAAAAAGCACCAGTCGAAAAGCTCGCAATTAAGAGAAAAATATAGGTATAAGTTCTTTGTACATTTAAGCCAAGGCGCTGCTTAATAAATTCTGCTGCGGTTAATACACCGGTTTTCTGCCATTTAGGCGCAATAAATAAAGCAATCAACACCCCTGCTAAACACATAGTCCATTGAATAGTAATCGCCACCCAGCCATGCTTATATGCAATAGCTCCCCATACAACAAATGTACCTGCCGAGAAGAAACTCATAAACAGTGACAACCCGCTCATCCACCAAGGTAGCGCGCCTCCCGCAGAGAAAAAGCTTTTCATATTCTTTCCAGCAGCAGAAAAACTTAAGCCACACCCAATGATCAACAAAGAAAATATAACGACTACACTTATATCAATAATATGCATAGCCTTAGTCCTCGCTATTTTCTTTTCGGGTGTAGTACCTAACCCAATCTATCGCCATGCTGGTACCATCAATATCATCACTTACAGGACCTGCAATCGCCGCTTTTAAAATAGCTAAACTAAATAACATCGTTGTTTCACTAAAGCAGACATCATTTCTCATGGTGTAATAGAGTTCACCGTCAAAATAAAAATTAAAGTAATCTTTATCCCACTCAAGCCCATAGGTATGAAACTCTTTTGAAAAATCAGCAACGTTAGCGGCATTATATGAAGTGATTTTTTGCCAATTTTCTCCATCGTGATACTCGATGTTGTAATCGGAAATTAAATTGCGATAAGCACCTTTATCAACACCATGCTCTTGCAACCAACCATTTATAAATTGAATAGCGCCAATTTCATGCGACTTATCCCAACTGAGTTCTAAAAACTTTTCACCATGCTTTTCTGACACCCAGCGTGTTTGCGGATTACCATCAATAGCAAAAGACTCTTCTGATATTAACTTATTAAATAACCCATTCGTTTTTATAGAAACATCGTCAGCTTGCGCTAAATTGCTTATATTCTTTATTTTTTCTTCGTCAAATGCATCAGGGTATTGAGCGCTAGGCGCAAAGACTCTAAATTCAGAAATATGAAGAGACGTAGGATTAGTCGATGTTAATCGTATTTTTTTGGTTTTAACTGGCTTGTTAAACTCAACAGTGTGATCAGGCTTGCCGATTAAAGTGTGGTGTAACTGGTTATCACTGTGAGTAACACGGCCATTTGGTAGTGTATAAGTATCAGTCCAGTTATGTACGTTGGTATTAATTATATTAGGGAAATGCCCTTCATTAATATCAATCTCGCATGCCTTTAAGCCATCTTTAACCCCTTGTTTTGGCCAAAACCAAAATGAGTTATTCGTGCCATAGGCACCAGCATATTTAAAGCGAGCTTCATAATAGCCATAATGAAATGAGCGTTTTGACCAAATATTACCTGTCGTCCAGTCTTGGCCACCTCGAGGTTCTTTCTTTGCTAATAAGTGCAGTATTCCGTCTTTAACTTGTGCATTATCGCGCCAGCGACTACTTAATACCCATGGGTTTTCTGTCGGCCCATTTTGAGAAACCCAGTTTTTATCTAATTCAGCATTTGCATAATTAAACTCATCATTCCACTGTAATTGCCATGTTGAGGAGTCAAGTTCGCGTGGTTGATCAGCACCAGCAAAAAACGATGTGACAACTATTGTTGCCAGCGTACATTTAGAAAATACTTTAAACATGTTTTACCCTTTCTTGTTGTTTTATCTAACGAGTTATAAGTTTTATTTCATGCTAGGTATTGTCTTGAGAAATCAAAATGACACTATTTTTATTAAAAAATAAAAAAGCCCGCAGTAATACTGCGGGCTTTTTCATTATCTTATCGTTTTAGAAGTTAATACGGGCATTAAGTCTAAGTGTTCGGCCAGTATGGTATTGATAAACCGTACGCGACTTGGTTGCTTCGCCTTCAAGTGGACTACCTTCAGAGAAAGTCTGACCACCAGCGGATAAGAAGCGACTAGTAAAGTACTGGCGTACGCCCTCATCCGTTAAGTTTGCTACTTGCAGTGAAACCGTCATTTTATCATTTACTTTATAGCTTGCTGAAAAATCAAGCGTCTGGCGTCCCTCTTCCCACAAAGAACCATTTTCCCAAGAGCGTTGTACTAACTGATCAGTTGTACCTTGGTATGATAGACGGAGTTGATGGCCGTCCTTTTCCCAAAAACCTGTCAGGTTGTAGCTATGCTTTGGTGTATAAGCAACAGCAAGCGATGGTAGCTTAACATTGCTATCAATTGATGATACTTCTTGGTCATACTCACTATCTTGATATGTGTAGTTAGCTTGTAGTCCCAAACCAGACCAAATACCTGGCAAATTGTCGTAAGTTTGCATGTATTGTAGCTCTAGACCTTTGATCGACGCGCCTTTACCGTTTTTAATACGCGTAGTATTGAACTTGGCACACAACTGTTCTAAATCATCAGAATATAGCCATTCTTCTTGGTAGTCTGTACTGCCTTGAAAACGTCTAGGCATACATCCTTCAAGGCTGTCTTGTCCTGAAATAAGTACAAGATCATTCGGGTCGTAAGTTTCACCTTCCGTTAAACCTATACCACGTAAATCATCCATATAAGTCACAATAGTTTCTGACTCTTCAAAATTAGTCATATCTTTGTAAAACAAAGTTGCAGCTAACAGACCAGACTCATTAAAGTACCACTCATAAGAAATATCTAAGTTAATTGATTCTAATGGATCAAGTTTAGGGTTAGTGAGCGTGATAGTATTATTACGATTTTCACCACCCCACTGTGTTTCTTTTACCTTGAAGCCAGGTCGCAACGAGTCTATTTGAGGGCGAGCCATTGTTTTGGAGGCCGCAAAACGAATTATAGTATCTTCATCATATAAATAATTAATATTTAAACTTGGCAAGAATAAATCATAGTCATGCTCATCTGTCACACTGAATGAACGAAGGCTTCGGTCCTCAGTTGGTAATAAGTTGCCGTTATCATCAAACTTGCGTTCGCCATAAACATAATTTTTTTCTGTTGATACATCAGAATGGCGCCATAACCACCACTCAGATTCATTTGGATTCCCGCGTACAGCATTAGGATCGTGACATGCACCTTGGTTAGCTAACGCAGTATCATCTCTTAAGTCTTTTGTAGCATTTGTGTCGTAGCCCAAACCGTCTACACGAGACCAACGTGTTTCTGCATTATAATCAGTACCATAGAATAAAATTGGCGCACATTCAGGTAAACTAGTATCGCGTAGCTCTGCCAGTTTAAATGGGTCCATTAAACGAGCTGCGTTAGATGGGTCAAATGCAAACTGTACTCCTGATGCACCTTGAACCTCTACTGTGGTTTTAACATAACGAACGCCAAAATCACCAGAAATCTTACCATCCATTAATTCAAAGTTTAACTTAGTGTAAAATGCTAAGTTGTCTAGTTCAGTATTGCGTGTATTCGAATCATCCGTATTAAAAGCAACTTCACTACTACCTTGGGCAACTTCAAATGCTTTAAATGCTGAAAAACGATTCCAACCATCTGTAATGCTATCACGAGCATAACCAAGACCAGCCATAAAGTCATGAACTGGAAACTCTTCGCCATTGGTTATCAAATCGCCAGAAATATCGCGCAATCCACTGCCCAATACAGCCGGGTTACCAGTGTAAGGGTTTGTTACCACAACGCCCTCACCCACTGAGCTGAATGTACCAATTTGCGCATCAACGTATTTTGTACGGTTTGACCATTTAGCACCAAACTCAATCGATCTGAAATTATCGAAATTAAGAGCGTAATCAAAATCTACAAATAATGATTTTTGGGTATCTTCAACTTCATTTAATGAACGGCTCATATATGATAGATGTTGAGCCCTTAGTTCATCAGGATTAAAACCTGTTGTACTATAGTTATCCCACACATTCAGCGGATCACCAAAATTGTCATTAGGGCCATAATCAATTAAACCCTGACCCGCAACTAGCGTACACACGGAGCTGCTAGTACAATCATAACCAACAGGCTCTATATCTTCTGGTGGTACATTATTGATTATCCACGCATTAATATTTCCAAAGTTTTGTAATGCAACGTAAACTGAGTTATTAGGTATTTGCTGTGTTTTTGAATAGCCAACACCTGCTTTCATCATCAATGAATCGGTAAAACTATGATTCATATCTAATGACAGGATCTGATTTTTATTTTCAAAATCGCCTTCAGATTGCACAAGTCCACCATTACTAAAACGGTTTACAAATTTTGTAAACGTATTCGTTTCAAGATCAATAGTCCGCCAACTTGCTTCGGGATCTGTAAATAATGCAGGGCCTGTACCGCCTAAGCCAGGCTCAACACCTTCAATTAAATTTCCATATTGAGAAGAGCGCGTGTTAATACCATGCATTGAGTTATTTATATCTTGCTTACCCAAAATAGCATTAAAATTAAATTCAGTATTCTCTGATGCTATCCATTGCAAACCAATATTAAAATTAGTTCTATCGTTTTCACTTTCATGATATTGATACTGAACATTACGAGGGGTTATACCAACAACGTTTTCAACAATATTACCGTTTGTATCTGTAGCTAGAGGCGACTCTAATGCATACCACTCCGTTGCTGAAAATTGATCTTTACGATAAGTATTTGTTTCTTTAACTGCGGTAACCACCACACCAAACGTATCATCAAAAAACTTTCTTGAAAAAGTACCTGATACTTTGTAGTTATCTTCTTCAGACAGATCGTTATAACGGCCTTCAAGTGTTACCGTATTTATTTCATAATTTAAATCAAGTGGTTTGGTTGTACTAAGGTTAATATTTGCGCCCAACGCACCTTCTTCATGATCTGCACTTGGGGTTTTTACAACCTCTATCTTAGATAAGATATCTGAAGAATACTGTGATAAATCGACACCTTGGCTATAGCCAGTTGAGCCCAATTGCACCCCATTCATACTAATATTGTTTTGTTGTGAATTAGCGCCACGAACAGTTACCCGTGCGCCTTCACCATCAACAGTTTGTACAGATACCCCTGTTACGCGTGAAAGCGCATCAGCGATGTTTTGATCAGTGGACTTACCAATGTCTTCAGCGTTTATGGAGTCAACAACGTTTTCAGCAAAACGCTTATCATTAATGGATTTTTTAAGACTCGCCGCTAAACCGCTTACTTCAATTATTTCAATATCGGCTTCTACTTTCGTTTTTTCTTGTGTGCTTTCGTCTTGCTTGGCATACACCAATTGTGTTGCAAGTACTGCGGCCGTAATCGCGCTCAATTTGAACGCTTTGTTGATGATTGTCATGTGTGTGTTCCCTTTCTAAGGTTTTATTATGTTGGCAGGTTAATCTTTTGTAAACAATAATATAATAACCAAACAATTGTCAACTGTATTTTGTTAACAATATTAGTTTAATTATAAAAAAACAACTTAATGCGTAAGCATTAAATTGCTCTTAAGTAACTGTGTTAAAGTAAATATTTACACAGAGTTTATCGTCAATAGTTCTAGCCTAATCAAAATTCTTTTATATACGGCCAACCAGTAAACTGCTTTTCTGTTGATGGATCTGTATTCCACTCCCAGCACTCTAATTGATAATATTTTTTTGCATGGTTTATTTTAATAATCCCATAACCTTCACTTTTTAAGTTTCTGTCAGCTAAAAACTTACCCCACGTTGTATTTTGTTTAGCAAAAACTTTATGCGTAACTTTTGGGTTAGCTGCCGCTAGAACTCGCATTTTATTGCCAAACGTGTCTGTAAAATCACCGGTGTTTTTGTCGTTGTTTCGCTGATTTGGTAAAGGTGCGTGGGGTTCAAACCATCGCTGCCAAAATGCTGCGCTAGCTGGGCCTGCAAAAAACAAGCTACCATCATCAAAAGTATTGATTCCTTGATAGGCAAGCAATCCGAGGTGTTGATCTCCCGCAATTACTAATGCATTAGCATCACTTACTAATTTTACTGCGCGTGTACGCCCATCCGCTGGATAGCCATTAGAATCGTAATCAATGAGTCCTTTACCATTTTCATCGGTTTGAGGCGACCCCCACATTGAGGCTGTAATACATATTTTTGGTTTTCCTGGATGCATGCTTTGCCAATTTTTTAGAAAGGCTTCTTGGCGTTTGCCTAATAACTCCCCCGTTGTGGCAAGTTTATTTGCTTTGTAATCAGGTGGCGTTTTAAATTTACGATCCTCAACCATCGCAAAACTAATACCGCCATATTCAAATGCAGCATAACTAACCGGAATATCATATTTTATCGGTGTGGGATCGTAAGGGTCCGGATTATGCCCATTTTGCATACGGTAGATCATTCTAACAAGGTCTTTGTCCCACTTATAACCGCCATCTTCTTCTTTTAGCATATCGGAGTGATCGCCACCATCGCCCCACAAGTTACCTTGCAGCACATCATGGTCATCAACTAAAACAAGTGTAGGCTTATCTTTCATACTATCGGCAAACGCCCAGTACCATAAGTACCATTTATATAAGGTATCTAGTTTGGCATCTTTGGTGTGGCGACCATAGCGAGTCGGGTATGTTTCGTAGTACTGATCGCCACAAAAGACATACATATCAGGGTTATGGTAATTAGCATTTTCTACAAGTTCAGTGTGAGGAAATAAAATATTGTCTTTGGTGTAACGTCCTAAATCGCGCTCGCTACTAATAAGGCGTGTGTAATGTGTGTTGTCTAAGCTTTTAGAAGTAGGAATAATACAAGAGTACAATGCAATCGTAAATTCTTTACTACTTTGTGGGTCCTTAGCAATAGTTCCAGAATATAAAGTGTCATCAGGCTTTTGTGGGTTAACAATTCTGTATTGAGCTTGTTTTAAATAATCCCAATTACTTAATCTAAACCTTGCTACAAAACCATCTTCAATTTTTGCTGTGCCTGCATGCTGCCAATCGGATTGGTTTTCAAACTTATATTGCAGCTCTACGCGTGAAAATTCTTTAATATTAATAGGCATTAACTGACAAGATAACTTGAGTACCTGCTGATTAACACTATACATACACCCCATAACGGGGCCTAAGGTATTGGCATTATTTAGAGTTATTTTACCTCCACCGGTTTCAATATCACTAAACCCCCAACGAGCACCTGCTACAAAAGGCTCTGAGGAGCTTAATAACGAAATACCTCCTTGCAGTTGATCTGCGGGGACTTTGTGAAGTACTGCAAATCCTAACTCCTGGGCAGTATTTGTGTTACTTGCCACAAGACGAATATCAAAATGGTTTGCATCTATTGGGTCTAAATGGCAATCGAGTGTTATTTTATCGCCGCTTTTATATTGTTGTATATTAAATGGAGTACGATTAATAATAGTAAAATCAAGGGCTTTGCTTTCATCATCAAACTGTCTAAATGATAATTTACCTAAACTGTCAAAGGCCGCAATTATTCCGCCATTTTCGCCACCAGCTCGCTGCGCTAAAGCAGCACCTTTAGCTGTTAGCTCACCTTTACCAATCCCTAATAAAAATCCACAAAAGCCTTTTTCGTTCGGCGTTAAATTGCGTACGGTGGCTTTTATACGCCCACTTTGTAAAGAGCTATTAAGCTGCCTGGTGAGTAACGATACGGTACGCGCTTCAAAATCTTTTTCTTCTCGAGTACATAAAAGCTCATTACCTATGCGTTGCCAGTCTTGGAGTCTGTTCCCCCAAAAATGCTTACCGAGCCACACTTGCTTGCTTAAATTCGTATTATCTAATGGTGCAGTTGAGGTTAAGTCACCTCGGTATGATGCAAATAAACCGCTGCAACCACAGAGCATACTTGAACTTAGTAGGCCGGCGCTGAGCTTTAAAAAACTTCTGCGTTTCATTTTAATCACCTTTATTATTGTGTGTGAATTAGGACGCCTTGTGTAGACAGTGTTTTTACATAAGGAGGTTATACATTTGGGTAGCCATTAGGGTTATTGCTTTGCCAGCGCCACGTGTCTTTCATCATGTCTGCAAGGGTGTATTTACATTGCCAGCCTAAAATAGCCTTGGCTTTAGATGAATCGGCCCAAAAAGCAGCTAAGTCGCCATCGCGGCGCTTTACAATGTCAAAGTTAATATCAACTCCGGTATACTCAATAAATGCTTTTACGATACCAAGCACAGAATAAGGAGTGCCAGTGCCTAAGTTAAATGCTTCATATAAGCTATGGTGTTGCTCGCCAAGCCATTTAAGCGCTTTAATATGACCCTTGGCTAAATCACTAACGTGTATATAGTCCCGCTCACATGTACCGTCTTCAGTAGGGTAATCGCCTCCAAAAATAGCTAATTTGTCACGTTTACCTACCGCTACCTGAGCTATAAAGGGCATTAAATTATTTGGAATACCTAATGGATCTTCCCCTATTTGGCCGCTAATATCTGCGCCAATAGGGTTAAAGTAGCGTAAGCTTGCTACTTGCAAACCAGTATTTGACGCTACTATTTCTTGTAGTATTTGCTCAATCATTACTTTTGTTTGCCCATACGGGCTTGCTGCACGCCCTAGAGGTAAGTTTTCGGTATAAGGCACTGATGCCCCTTGCCCATAAACTGTAGCTGATGAGCTAAACACGAGTTTATTAACATTATATTTAAGCATGCATTGGCATAAATTTAAGGTAGACACCAAGTTGGTATAATAATACTCAAGTGGTTTTTCTATTGACTCCCCCACCGCCTTTAAACCTGCAAAATGAATGACCGAATCAAACTGATGCGTTGTAAATGCGGCGCATAACTTATCGTAATCAAGTAAACTGGCATGAATAAATTCAACTTTACGTTGCGCTAAAGCTTCAACACGAGTTAACGATTCACGACTCGAGTTACTTAAATCGTCAATCACAACAACGTTATAGCCATCTTTTAATAAGCTTAAAACAGTGTGGCTACCTATATAGCCTGCGCCTCCCGTAACCAGTACTTTTTTCATTGAATTTTCCTCACGTTCTTATGAGTGATACACCAGCAGACGGTAAGCTGGTATAAATAGACTCTTTCAAGCCTGTTAAACGCTCGTATTGCGACTCAACAGCAGCAATAACATCTTTTACCAGTATATTGGGTACAAATGCGACGACACACCCGCCAAAGCCTCCACCAGTCATTCTTACACCACCATTGTTTTGTATTACTTGGCTAATAATATCCACCAATGTGTCTATTTGCGGTGTAGTTATTTCAAATAAATCACGCATAGAGCCATGGCTTTGAGCCATTAATGTACTAAGTTTCGTTATGTCGTTATGAGTAAAAGCCTGCATAGCTTCAAGGGTGCGGAGATTTTCATAAACAATGTGCTCTACACGTTTAGCAACGTCTTTATTTAGCATATGTTTTTGCGATTCATACTCCTCAATACTCACCTCACGTAAACTTGACTTTGAAAAAGCTTTAGCGCCGCTATAGCATTGCTCGCGTCGAAGGTTATACTCGCTATCGAGTAAGCCGCGTTTAACGTTGGAATTAATCATTAAAATGGTCATAGCAGGGTCAATGCTCACTTCCACTAAATCAAGTGAGCGGCAATCTATCCCTAGTGCTTTACCTTGTGTACCACACGCCGATATAAGCTGATCCATAATTCCACAGTTACACCCTACAAAGTTGTTCTCTGCTGCTTGTGCTATTTTTGCAATCTCTTTACGTTCAATAAACAATTCACATAAATGATTAAACGCATAAGCAATACCTACCTCAAGTGCAGCCGATGAGCTAAGACCAGCTCCTTGCGGGACATTACCTGTGATGCATATGTCGCAGCCACTGAGTTGATGATTTCGTTTTTGCAGTTCATCAACTACGCCGCGAACATAATTACTCCACGTTTGCGTACTGTGGCTATTAAGCGGTTTATTTACTAAAAAGTTGTCGGTTTGGTTATCGCAATCAAGTGCAAGTACATTTACTACATCGTCAGTTCGAGGTGACACTGCAATGTAAGTAGCGTATTCAATGGCACAAGGCAGTACAAAACCGTCATTGTAATCGGTGTGCTCACCAATTAAATTAACACGCCCAGGGGCTTTGACAACAAAGTCGGCATCGCGTCCAAAGTGGTTTAAAAAAGCTAACCGTGCGCTTTGTTCAACATTCATTTAGTGTTCTCTTTATAATGCGTTAGTGATTGTTTCTTCAAAATAGTGGCAGCTTGCTCGGGTGTTATATCACGCTGTGCTTCGGCCATCATTTCGTAACCAACCATAAATTTTTTAACACTGGCTGATCGTAGTAATGGCGGTAAAAACTGCGCATGTAATTGCCAAAATAAGTGGCTTTGACCATCATAAGGCGCGCCATGCCAGCCCATAGAGTAAGGGAACGAGCACTGAAATAAGTTATCGTAACGAGTCGTTATATTTTTAATAATTTCAGCTAGAGTACTTTGTTGAGCGTCTGTCAGCTCTATCATTTGAGTAACCGCAAACCGAGGTAATAGCAGTGTTTCAAATGGCCATGCAGCCCAATAAGGAACAACCACAAGCCAATCATCGTTTACACATACTACGCGTTCATTTAATTCCATCTCACGTTTTGCGTAATCGAGCAATAAACTACTGCCATACTGTTTATAATAGTTACTAAGGTTTGTATGTTTACGTGCAACCAAACTCGGTAATTTATTTTGTGCCCAAATTTGACCATGTGGATGCGGGTTAGAGCATCCCATTACAGCGCCTTTATTTTCAAATACCTGAACCCAGTTGTAAGTTTTTGATAACTCTTGGCATTGCTCTTGCCATGTGCTTACTACATTTGTAATTTGCGAAACACTGAGCTCTGGTAGTGTTTTTGCATGATTAGGCGAAAAACAAATAACACGCGCAGTGCCACGCTCTGTATGCATGCTAAATAGGGGATCGGTTTGCTCCACATCAGGCACACCTTCACGCAAGGCGGCAAAGTCATTAGTAAACACAAAGGTGTTTTTGTAATCTGGATTTACTTCGCCGTTAATACGCGTATTGCCTTTACATAAAAAACAGCTTTTGTCGTATTCTGGTTTAACCTCAATATCTACACTTTCTTCTTGACCTTGCCATGGTCGTTTAGCCCTGTGTGGCGACACCAACACATATTCATTTAATAATGGGTTTAAACGCCGATGTGGATGCTCTGTCGGGTCAAATTGATTTTGTTGCTCACTCATTGTTTACTTTCCCTAGTTACTGTTTTGAAAGGTACCGGCGTCGAGCACTTGCTTACGAGGAGTAAAACGACAAATATAGTTCCAGTTCCAACTGGCATCGTATTTATGGCACAAGCCCCAACTAATGCCTGGCGCTGGGTTTTGATCAAACCCTTGTGCAGGTCTATATAAGCCAATTGCTTCTGGACCGCCTTTTATATGCGCCATAATTTCAAAATTAATACCGTCCTGAGCAAATTGAATAGTATTTTTTTCAGGGCCATCGGTTGTTAGCAAACTAGCAATACCACCTTTGTAATTCCAAACAACGACCTCATGACCGCTATTAGAAATAGGGTTGTAAGGCGATTTAACATAAGGTCCTAATACATCATCAGCAATAGCAACACCGTGTTTGATTTCACGACCACCAAAGTTCATTCCCTCACCTTGGGTCTCACCTTTGTAATACAAGTAAAATTTGTTATTAAAAAATACTAAACATGGATCGTGTACTTTATGGCTATCAAAACTACCTTTAGTTGTTACTGCAAAGCGATTATCTTCATCACCGTGCCATTGACCATCTTTACTTGGGCTAACAATAGGTTCAGGTGATTTAATCCAAGGACCAAAAGGGGTATCGCAATGCGCTATGGCAATATGCTCATATTGGCGATTGGTGTACGGTGTTTGTACCGTTTGATACACCAAGTAATACTTACCTTGATGCGCGAATACTTCAGGGGTAAAAATAGCGCGATCGTCATAGTTACCAGCGTCGCCTCGACTCACAGCGATCCCTTGTTCTTGCCACGTTATGCTATCTTTTGACGTTGCATGCCAAACTTGCGTTAAATCCCAAGGAAACACTTTTGCACTTGAGTCTTGTGTATTAAAACCAACTGTTTCTCCCTCACCTTTGGTGTACCAACAATGATAAACACCATCAATGTATAAAACAGATGAAGGATCGCGACGTATAACCCCTTCTTCATAGGCAAAATCACCCAGCAAAGGTTCTACATCAAATTCTGTCAGCCACTGCGGGCCATATTTATCGTAGCCACGCTCTATTGCACGCTTACTTGCTAAACTTAATTTTTTATCAGACATGTTAATTCCTTACTTACCTAGGCTTATATTTAGCGACTGGTATACGTCAAGAGGTAAAATCGCGCCTTGATGCTGCACAACTTGTGAGGCAACACTGTCAGCCATTTCTAATGCATTTTGAGGGTTTTGGGCACACATTCTGGCGGCTAAGTAGGTTCCCGCAAATGAGTCACCTGCCGCTGTACTGTCAACTTGCTTTGCAGCGGGTGTAAACGGACATGACGCTTTAAGATCATCTTTGCAATAAACCTGCATCCCGGCACTACCAGCTTTAATAACAATTTCGTCGATATCAAATTGTGTACAGTACTTAACAATCTCTGCACTGCTTGAATGACCGAATAACACACGGTGATCATCAAGACCTGGTAAAACTACATTACTAAGCGCATAAGCACGCTCTAGCCATTCAATAGCGTGGCTTTTTGATTGCCACATACGCGCGCGATAATTAGGGTCGAACGCAATTGTGCAGCCTTGTTTTTTAAAATCAGCTAATAATGTGAGTAAACTTTGTTTAGATTCATCATCTAAAATACCTAAACTAATGCCACTGAAAAACACCCAGTCTGATTCTTTCAAACCTAAATTAAATGGCTTTTGAGTATATAAACTCATCATATGCTTCGCTGCTGATTGATTACGCCAATAATCAAAGCTTCGCTCACCATCAGCATCCGTTGAAATAGCGTAAATACCCACGTTATAGTCTGCTGTTGTAATCACGTTTTGCGTGCTAATACCTTCTTGTTGCCAACATTTGAGCATATTGGCACTCAGTACGTCGCTACCTACAGCTGTAAATAGCGCGCAATTTAGTGTGTTTGCAAAACGCTTTGCATACACAAGAGCATTGTAAGTATCGCCCGCAAAAGACTGCTTACATTCGCTAATACCTGTTGGTACTAGCTCGACCATACATTCGCCAATAGCGAGTAAAGTACTCACACACCCTCCTGTACTTTTTTAGTGTGTAGGCCTTCTAGGTAGACTTCAATTTCTTCTATCGATTTATTTTTAGTCTCTGGCATAAACTTAAATAGCAATGCAAAGCCGGCAACACCCGATACGGTATAAAGTAAAAAGATGTTTGCAGCGCCTAAATTACTTAGCTGCCATGGGAAAAACTGCTGAACAAAATAGCTAATTACACTGGCAATAAATGCGAAGGTAGGAATGGCCACACCTCGAATACGAGTCGGGAATATTTCAGAAAATATCACCCACATAATTGGCCCAATCGAAAAGTGAAAGGCTGCAATAAAGCCCGCTATACCAAATGATATAAGTGGCGCGTTTATAGTTGCTGCGCGTGAAATTAAATCGCTTTCAAATAATTGCTGTTGCGAAGCAGTAAGTACGCTCGCTAGTGCTTGCTTAAATTCAATATCACTGTGATACACAGTACCAATTATGTGCTCCAGTCCTGTAATAGAATTTAACGCTGAAAATGAGGCTATATCCTCAGCCGACAAACTATATTCTGCCTGGCTAAAGCCTAAATAACACATAAACAAACTAAGTGTTGCAGCTGCTAATCCCCAAATAACAAGGGGTCTGCGCCCTAACTTATCTATCAAAGCAATAGCTACCACAGTAAATACAATACTGACTAAACCAATTAAAACAGCGTTAAGAAAAGCCGCATCAGTGCCGACTCCCAGTTGTTCAAACACCGTTGGAGCATAAAACATTATGGCGTTAATCCCCGTCACTTGCTGCACAATAGCAATAGTAAAAGCAATAATGACAGCGGCGCGAACACGACTTTCGAGTAGTTGTTTAAATGAAGAAAAATACCCACCTGTTTCGCTGTAATCAACCAAGCTCTCTTTAATACTCTTAAGTTGCTCTTGGGCCAATTCAGTATTTTTATTTAAACGATGCAAGATAGTTATAGCGCGTGTTTCGTTGCCTTTCATAACTAACCAACGCGGGCTTTGAGGAATAGTAAATAATAATAAAAACCATAAAACAGCAGGAACAATCTCAACGCCTAGCATCCAGCGCCATAAATTATCTTGCACATTCCACTGTGTTACCCACTCAAAATTACTGTGAGCTAAATCAACAAGTAAGTAGTTAGCAAAATACGCTGCGGATAATCCAACAACAATATTTATTTGAATCATAGACACTAATTTACCACGGTACTTAGACGGTGCAACTTCACCTATATACATAGCAGCGACCGATAAAGACGTGAATGCTAATCCACCTATAAAACGAGCAGCAACTAATAGCTCGTAACTTGGCGCTAAAACCGATGCAATTGCCGACAGTATGTATATAAACGCAATGCCTATTAAAGTATTTTTTCGGCCAAACATATTGCATATGTAACCGGTAATGACTAAAGCAAATAGCACACCAAAACCAGGCGCACTCACGACTGTGCCAATTTGAATGTCTGATAAATTGAATTCTGCCGATACAAAACGAACCGTACCTGAAATAAGAGCAGCGTCTAATCCAAATATAAAGCCACCAAAGGCGACAATAAATGCAAAGAAAAACACATTACGTTTACTACCATTCATACTTCAATCCAACTTTGTTGTTATTGTGTGTTACTTTATGTAGAGAATAAAGTAAGGGGTTGTACCAAATCATATATTGTTAACAATTAACCATGGGTGTGATTTCGAGAGTATTTTAAAATTAATATACTTGCAACCTATATTTTAAAGAACGTTACTTTATGTTCATTTGTTTTGTAATAAATATAAAAAAATAATTAAATAAAATCATTACCTTACTGGTGTATATTCTAAAAAGCCAAAATTGCACATTGTTAACAATTTTCAAATTTGTTTTTTTAATGTATGGTATGTTAAATTGTAATTAAAGGTTAAACAGCAATGACATATAAAAAGAACATACTCCTCACATCGCTCTTGCTTGCGTTAAGTGCCTGTAATCAAGAAGACGTTAAAGTTGCTCGCCCCACAACAGATGCCGTACAGATTAAATCTACTAATACATTAATGTATTTATTTGCAGATGACACTCACCATACAGCGACGTCTGTTGATTACCAAAGTAATTCCGCTATAGTAAAAAATGAAAACTCGGTTTTAAATGTACAGTTTCAATCTAAGAAAAACTCGTACGCTAGTATTGTTTTTTCACCGGAAAAACCTTGGGATTGGAGTGAATTTAATGATTTCAATCTTGCCTTTGAATTGGCAAACCCGGGAACACACTCTGTACAAATTTATTTAGATATCTCCGATATTGACGGTGCTAACTATACGCGTAGCGTTAATGTGCCGGTAGGTGGATACAACACGTATTACGCAAAACTTGACGGCCACGACCTTGCAACGCCCGATGGCAAAGAAAATGTAGAACTTAACTTTACTTCTGGTCTTCGCTCTAACCCAGATACGTGGGAGTCTGATGAGGTACAGTTTATTTCTATGTGGGGTAAAAAAAATCTCAACTTAAAAGGCATCGCTAAAATAGCAATTAGCGTGCAAAGTACATTACATGACAAAGAGCTGGCAATAAAATCTATTTCACTTCGTAAAAACCCTCAATTTAATACCGCTTTTTTAACCAAAATTGTTGATGAATTTGGCCAAAATGCAAAACAAGAATTTGCAGGGAAAGTACATTCAGAAGCCGAGCTATTGAGCGACAAAAAACAAGAAGCAACACAGTTACTTTCTAAACGCCCTACTAATCGCTCACGCTTTGGTGGCTGGGCAGAAGGTCCAAAATTAGAAGCGACTGGTTATTTTAGAACGGCTAAATACAATGATAAATGGTCATTAGTCGACCCTGATGGCTATTTATATCTTGCAACTGGCATTGATATTATTCGTCTTGCAAACTCAACAACACTGACGGGTTACGATTTTGATCAAGCGTTGTTAGCTAAACCAGCTGATGCAGGTGTAACACCTGAGGATTCAAAAGGTTTAAACCAAGTAAATAAAGAAGCGCTTAAAAGCCGCTTTGTAGCGTCACAAGTGCGTAAAAATTTATTTGAATGGCTACCTGATTATAGCGATACACTCGGTAAACATTTTGGCTATCGTAAAAGTGCGCATTCGGGTCCGTTAGAACACGGTGAAACATATAGCTTCTACGCTGCTAATTTAGAACGCAAATATGGTCAAAATAATGCAGATTACATGCAAAAATGGCGAGAAGTTACCCTCGATAGAATGATTACATGGGGCTTTAGTTCATTAGGCAACTGGACAGATCCGAGCTACTACGATAATCAAAAAGTGCCCTATTTTGCCAATGGTTGGATTATAGGTGATTTTAAAACCGTATCAAGCGGCAACGATTTTTGGGGAGCCATGCCGGATGTATTCGACCCTGAATTTACAGTGCGTGCTAACGAAACCGTTAGTGTTGTTGCAAAAGAAGTTAAAAATTCGCCTTGGGCAGTAGGTGTATTCATTGATAACGAAAAAAGCTTTGGCCGCCCTGATTCTGTTAAAAGCCATTATGGTATTGTAATAAACACATTAGGCCGTGATGCTAAAACAGTGCCTACTAAAGCTGAATTTTCTCGCTTAATGAAAGAAAAATATACTGATGTCGCTGAACTTAATAAGGTATGGCACTTAAACTTAGCCTCATGGGCTGAGTTTGACAAAGGTGTAACGATTGATATAAAAAATGAAGAGCAGCTTGTCGATTTTTCTATATTACTCACCGCCTATGCTGATAAGTACTTTAGTGTGGTAAATGCCGCTATGGATAAATACCTACCAAATCATATGTATTTAGGTGCGCGTTTTCCTGATTGGGGCATGCCTATAGAAGTTGTTAAAGCCTCGGCTAAATATGTTGATGTAATAAGTTTTAACGCATACAAAGAAGGCCTAAGGGATGACAAGTGGGCGTTTTTATCACAATTTGACAAACCCGCTATAATTGGTGAGTTTCATGTTGGTTCATCTGATTCAGGATTATTTCATCCTGGGTTAATACATGCTGCTAATCAACAAGACAGAGCAAATATGTATACCGATTATATGAACTCAGTGATCGACAACCCCTACTTTATAGGTGCTCATTGGTTTCAGTATATAGATTCTCCGATTACAGGCAGAGCTTACGATGGCGAAAATTATAACGTAGGCTTTATAAGTGTCACTGATAGACCCTACATTGAAATGATTGAAGCCGCTAAAGCGATGAATGAGTCTATGTATGAGCGACGATTTAAAAAATAATTGCACATTCATCATTTAATTGTACATTTATTGGTCTGTTGTAATGTGTTAACAATAGACCATTCCTTTTTTTTTATATACACTGAGATAAGTACATGATCTTAACTCGAATAACGACTATTTTTTAACCGCAGCTAAGGTCACATAAAGTAAATTAAATCTAGGAATAAATATGGCTGGTAACAGAGCAACAAAAATTTTGTCTGTAAAAGATCAAATCGCTGAACAATTACGTTCAGATATAATCTCTGGTGAAATGCCACCACAAACTAAGTTAAATGAAAAAGAGCTGGCTGAGCGCTTTGGTCTCTCCAGAGGTCCAATTCGAGATGTGATTTTGCAATTAACAAAAGAAGGTCTGTTGATTTCGCGAAACAATTGCGGTGCATCAGTCAACAGCGTACTAGAGCCTAAGTTACAACGTTTAATGATTAAACTTCGCCGCAGCATAGAAGAGTATGCAATCACTGAATTAAACGGTAATTTAACTGATCAAAACATTGCAGAACTTGAAGGTATCTTAGCATCTCTAGAAGATGCCCTTGATCGCGAAGATTACACCGAAGTAACTAAAATCGATATCTCATTTCACCAATACTTAATTTATCAAGCGGGTGGTGAAGAGTTAGTTAATATTTGGTACCCGTATGTCATGCGTATGCGTTTAAATTATAAACGCATCACCTCAAGCTCTGAATGTGTAAACGAGCATCGCGCTATTTTAGAAGCACTAAAAGCACAAGATAGCGCCGCAGCAATTAAAGCCGTAAAACATAATATCAAGTGATGAAATAAACTTTATGCTTAATCAACGCCACTGCAAATCGAATTTAAAGTCAGTAGTAATAAATTAACTAAGCTGAATCTTGTTTAAGAAATTGAACTAAGTGCCTGTCCCGAGTTCCGAACTTTCGCTCAAGAACGATTGGATAAACAAGGAACAGGCATGATTAAAACTGTTGAATTAGTTTTCGATGTCGATGTCGACGATTTTTGCAAAATACTCCCCTCAATGAAACAAGCAATTACTCGACGATGACACTCAAAAATGTCAACGACCAGTGAAGTTATGACCTTAGTTATGTCTCACTTATATACAAAAATGAATTTTACAATTTAGTCAGCTATACCCGACTATTAGCGTTTATGCCTAAGGTCATTATATCGATGTAACTTAATAACTTATAAAGCTGCATCGCTGTGTTATCTAACATCTAATTACTCTTAAATATTAATGCTAATGAAGTTTAATATTTGATGTCTTTTTGTTATTGTTAACGGTTGACAATCATGCTTTTATCAATGGTCAATATAAATCTCCAATTCGAACTAATTAAGATTAAGGGTCGTACTATTTCAAATCACGAGGAATAGAGTATTTGATAAGGGTTGCAAGTGTGATCAGGATTTAAAGCACCAATAAATATGCAAATAAAACCACTAATATTATAAAGTTTCACTTAAAAATATCTATTTTAGTTATACAGGGCTTGATAACGGCGAGTGTCACTTTTCAGCTATTACCAAGACAAGCTCTGTTGATTGCAATGAAATACATGAATAAATCTCAAGCGAGAATTTAATACTTGCTAATATAAATAAAGACTATGGATCGAGTCCAAAATGATAAATATAATAAAGAGCCTCTTTGCTATTCTTTTTTATGCAGCTGTTTTTCAGCTATTGCAAACGATGAATGCCAATCTTGTCATCAAAAACAAACCAGCGATTGGAAACAATCAGACCATGCCAGTTCAATGGCTTTAGCCAATAAAGATACCGTGCTTGGGGATTTTAATAATGTAACGACGACCCACTTTTCCCAAAAAGCCGAATTTTATAAAGAAAATGATGCCTTTTTAGTTGATTTAACCGAGCAAGGCACTAAAAAAACGTACGCCGTAAGTTATGTATTTGGCTTTGACCCGCTGCAACAGTATTTAATTGAAGTTGAAAAAGGTAAGTACCAAGTATTTCCTTTTGCATGGGATAGCCGCCCTAAAAACAAAGGCGGCAAACGATGGTATGCCAACTACGCTAACGAGGATGTAAAACCAAACGACCGCCTTCATTGGCTGCAACCTCTGCAAAATTGGAACGGCATGTGCGCCGATTGCCACTCAGATAATTTAAAACGTAATTTCAACAGTGAAAAAGAGCGCTTTGATACGCACTTTTCAAATATAAATGTAGGCTGTAAATCTTGCCACAGCGATATAAAGGATGAACATAAAACTAAAAAAATCATAAAGACAGCTCAAACAAGCCCGACCAATATGTCGCAGTGGAAAATAATTGGCGATAATAAAATTGCTACTTGGCAAGGTGAACCCCGCGATAACAGCTTTATGCAAGGCTGTTATGCGTGCCACTCGCTTAGAAGCCCGCTTACTGATGGTTTTGATAACAGCCAAGCATTTTTGGACCAATTTAGTCCTTCATTTTTAGAACCTAATTTGTATCACGCCGATGGTCAAATTAAAGAAGAAGTGTATGTGTTTAGCTCTTTTACACAAAGTAAAATGTACAAAGCCGGTGTTAACTGCGTTGACTGCCACGATAAACACACTATGAAAGTAAAAACAAAAACGAATGGGCTATGCTTGCAGTGTCACAGTGCCAGTGAATACAACAAACCCGAGCATCATCGTCATAAAGAACAATCAACCGGTGCACAATGTGTTAGCTGTCATATGCCAACCAACAGATACATGGGCGTTGATGACAGGCGCGACCATAGCTTTAAAATTCCTCGCCCTGATATATCAATAAAATACGATACACCCAATGCCTGTGTGCAATGCCACGACGGTCAAACAAATGAATGGGCAGCAAGCACGCTTGAAAAATGGCATGGTAAAGCATCGGCATTAAGTGCAAGCGAGCACAGTATGCTTGAGTTGCGCTCATTAAAAGCCATATCGCAAAATGCACATATACGCTTAATTAATGACTTTTCGTTAAACGAAATAGATCGCGCCAGTGCGATTGCTTATTTAGGCAATTCAGGGGCTGAGCTAAACGATGCCACAGTAAAAAGTTGGGTTAATTCACCGCTTCCGCTTATTCGCTTGGCGATTGCTAGAGTAGGTTTTTTACTGCCCGAAGCAGAGCGCTTAAAAAGCTACAAACAACTATTAACCGACAAATTAAAGTCGGTGCGTGTTGCCGCAGCGCAAAACCTAAGCCAAACAACAGCGCAGTTAAATGGGCTTAATCAATCAATTATAGAGCTTGCACACGCTAA